>JBAVMB010000070.1:0-5566 GCA_049689615.1 Allostellaceae bacterium | reverse complement strand
TCGCTCTCGGCCGAGGAGGCGGCGCGACTCAAACCCTATATCAAACTCGTCGAGCAACTCGGCTCGTTCGCCGGCCAGCTCACCGACGCCGGACTCAAAAGCATCGTCATTGAATACGAAGGCCACGCGGCCGATCTCAACGTCAAGCCGCTGACTGCGATCGCGCTCGCCGCGCTGCTGGCGCCGCAGCTCGATTCGATCAACATGGTCAATGTGCCGGTGGTGTGCAAAGAGCGCGGCATTGCGATCGCCGAAACGCGCAGCACCGAGCCAAGCGATTTCCAGACTTTAATCCGCATCACCGTGCAAGGTGCGAATGGCGCGCGCAGCATCGCCGGCACCCTATTTGGCGGTGACCGGCCGCGCATCGTCGATGTCGAAGGCATTTCGCTCGAGGCCGAGCTCGGCCCGCATATGCTGTTCGTCCGCAACCACGACAAGCCGGGCTTCATCGGCAATCTTGGCCGGACACTCGGCGAGGGGGCGATCAACATCGCGACCTTCCATCTCGGCCGTTCAGCGCCCGGTCAGGACGCCATTTGCCTGATCCAGGTCGATCAACCGCTCGGCGACTCGTTGCTCGCCAAGGTCCGCGCCATCGCCAACGTCGTGCAGGCGAAAGAGCTGCATTTCTAGGCCGCAGAGGGGTGCCAAACCTGCCGCAGGATGGTTGCCGCCGCGCGCCAAAACCGCTATGTCGGCCCCCGTGAACGAGACGCTCCACAAGGCGCTGCTGCCCGAAGGCCTGCGCGATCTGCTGCCGCCGGATGCCGGCATCGAGGCCGAGGTGGTCTCGCGGCTGATGGAGGCGTTGGCGAGCCATGGCTACGAACGCGTTAAACCTCCGCTCGCCGAGTTCGAGGACAATCTGCTGTCCGGCGCCGGCGCCGCGATGGCCAAAGACACGTTCCGTATGATGGACCCGGTGTCGCGGCGGATGATCGGCGTACGGGCCGACATGACACCGCAGGTCGCGCGTATCGCTGCCAGCCGGCTCAAGAAGGCGGCGCGGCCGCTGCGGCTCTGCTATGCCGGCCAGGTTCTGCGCGTCAACGGCAGCCAACTCCGACCCGAGCGCCAGGTCGGTCAGGTGGGCGCCGAGCTCATCGGTCCATCCGAAGTCGGCGCCGACGCCGAAGCGATCTTGTTGGCAGCCGAAGCCCTCGGCGGACTCGGCGTGCAGGGGCTGTCGATTGACCTGACGTTGCCGACGCTGGTGCCAGCGATCTGCCACGCCGCCAAACTCACGCCGGAACAAGTCGACGCCGTGCGCCGCGCGCTTGACCACAAGGACGCCGCCGCTTTGCGCAAGGCCGCCGGCACGGCTGCCGCATCGCTTGGCGAGCTTCTCAAAGCTGCCGGCGCGGCGGAGAAGTCGCTGGCGAAATTGTCGGGGCTCGATCTGCCCAAAGCCGCGGCAACGGAACGCGCGCGCCTCGGCGACGTCATGGCGCGCGTGACGCGCGCCGATCCCAGCCTGGTTATGACCGTCGATCCGGTCGAGAACCGCGGTTTCGAATACCATACCGGCGTCAGCTTCACGGTTTTCGCCAAGTCCGTGCGCGGTGAGCTCGGCCGCGGCGGCCGCTATCGCACGGGCGACGGCGGCGGCGAAGACGCGACTGGCTTCACGCTTTACACGGACACGATCCTGCAGGCGCTGCCGGCGCCGACGCCGCCGCGCCGGATCTACGTACCGTTCGATGCCGAAAGCGCCGCTCCGAAGCGCCTGCGCGCCGAAGGCTGGATCACGGTCGCGGGCCTCGCCGCCGTGCGCGATCCGCGCGACGAGGCGAAACGGTTGAATTGCGGCCATCTCCTCGATGGCGGCAAGATCGTCGCGCTGACCTAGGGCGCCGGAGATCAATTCATGGCCAATGTTGCAGTGATCGGCGCTCAATGGGGCGACGAGGGTAAAGGAAAGATCGTCGATTGGCTGAGCGAGCGCGCCGATGTCGTGGTGCGTTTTCAGGGCGGCCATAATGCCGGCCACACGCTGGTCATCGGCAACGTCGAATATCGGTTGAGCCTACTGCCGTCGGGCGTGGCGCGACCCGGCAAGCTGTCGATCATCGGTAACGGCGTCGTGGTCGATCCCTGGGCGCTGATCAAGGAAATCGAGAATATCGCGGCCAAGGGCGTCACCGTCACGCCGGCAAGCCTGCGCGTCGCCGAGAATGCGACGCTGATCCTGCCGTCGCACGGGCAGCTCGACCGCGCGCGCGAAGAGGCGCGCGGCGCCTACAAGATCGGCACCACCGGCCGCGGCATCGGCCCGGCCTATGAGGACAAGGTCGGCCGCCGGGCGCTGCGGCTGTGCGATCTCGCCGATCCGGCGACTTTGCCGACCAAACTCGACGCCTTGCTGCTGCACCATAACGCGCTGCTGCGCGGCCTTGGCGCGCCCGAGGTCGAGCGCGAGCCGTTGCTGAAATCGTTGCTTGAGATCGCGCCCAAGGTGCTGCCCTATGCCGATCGCGTGTGGCAGCGGCTCGACGAGGCGCGCCGTGCCAACAAGCGCATCCTGTTCGAAGGCGCGCAGGGCGTGATGCTCGACGTCGACCACGGCACCTATCCTTATGTGACGTCATCGCACACCCATCCGGGCGAGGCGGCCTCCGGCGCCGGCACCGGCCACGCGGCAATCGGCTACGTCCTCGGCATCACGAAGGCGTATACGACGCGCGTCGGCAGCGGCCCATTTCCGACCGAACTCACCGACAAGATCGGCCAGACGCTGGGCGAGCGCGGCCGCGAATTCGGCGTCGTCACCGGCCGCAAGCGGCGCTGCGGCTGGTTCGACGCAGTCATGGTCCGGCAAGCGGTCAAGACCGCGGGCGTCGACGGCCTCGCGCTCACCAAGCTCGACGTGCTCGATGGGTTCAAAGAGATCAAGGTGTGCACCGGTTACCGGCTGGAAGGCGAGACGCTCGATTATCTGCCGGCCGGCACCAGCCAGCAGGCGGCGGTCGAACCGGTCTACGAGACGATCGAGGGCTGGAGCGAGAGCACGCGCGGCGCCCGTCGCTGGGCCGACCTGCCGGCGCTGGCGATCAAATACATCCGCCGGATCGAGGAACTCGTCGGCGCGCCGGTGGCGCTGCTGTCGACCAGCCCGGAACGCGAAGACACCATCTTGATGCACGACCCCTTCGCGGGGTGAGCGGCACGTCAGACCTTGGCGGTGGCCCGCGCCGTGCGCAGCCGCGCAGCGATATAACCTTCGACGGTCTCTGACAACGTGTCGAGGCGGTCGGTGAAGAAATGATCGGCGCCCGCGATCTGACGGTATTCGACCTTGAGCGATCGCTGTTTCTGCAGGCGCTGCGCGAGATCCTTCACGCCGTCGGGCGCAACGATCTGGTCCTTGTCGCCCTGGACGATGAGACCCGCCGCCGGCGGTCGCGTCAGGAAGTTGAAGTCGACCAGATTGACCGGCGGCGCCACGGCAACGAAGGCGTCCGATTCCGGTCGCCGCGCCAGCAGCTGCAACGCGATCCACGCGCCAAACGAAAAACCGGCGATCCAGCACTGTTCCGCATCGGGATTGTTGTTCTGGAACCAATCGAGCGCAGCCGCCGCGTCCGCCAGCTCGCCTTCGCCGTTGCCGTAGCTGCCCTGGCTCTTGCCGACGCCACGGAAATTGAAACGCAGTGCCGCAAAACCCTGTCGTGCGAAGGCATGAAACAGGGTGTAGACGACCTTGTTGTGCATCGTGCCGCCGTGCTGCGGATGCGGGTGGAGGATCAGCGCCAGTGGCGCGTTTTCGACCCGCGACGGGTGATAGCGCGCCTCAAGCCGGCCCGCCGGGCCGGTCAGAACCAATTCAGGCATGGTGAAGCTTTAACCCAGTAGCAAACTCGGGATTGAAACCACATATTCGTTGCGACACACCGACAAGAATGGCCAAGAAGTTGACCATTTTACTCGGGATAGATATAGTCTCGCCCCCGCGCCTAGCAAGATGCGGAGGCAGGTTTTCCGCGGTCATTCCGCCGCAGGCGTGCGGATCATATATCAACCGGAGCCCAAAATGTTGAAGGCTTTGCGCGAGGAAATCGACACGATCCTGCGGCTCGATCCGGCGGCGCGCTCGCGCCTCGAGATCGTGCTCGCCTATCCCGGCTTTCATGCAGTGGTATTCCACCGCCTTGCCAGTTGGCTCTGGCGGCACGGGCTGCTCGTGCTGGCGCGCTTTGTGTCGAATCTGGCCCGGACGCTGACGCTGATCGAAATTCACCCGGCAGCGACGATCGGTCGTCGCCTGTTCATCGATCACGGCGCCGGTGTGGTCATCGGCGAGACTACCGAGATCGGCGACGACGTTACGCTTTACCAGGGTGTGACGCTCGGCGGCACGACGGTCAGCCGCGGCAAGCGTCATCCGACACTCGAAAATGGCGTCATCGTCGGCGCTGGCGCCAAGATCCTCGGCGGATTCACGGTGGGCGCGGGCGCGCGGGTCGGTGCCAATGCCGTCGTCCTGCATGCGGTCGCGCCAGGGGAATCGGTGGCCGGCATTCCCGCGCGGCCGATCGGCGTCAGCCCCGAGACGCGCAAAGAATTTCTCCCTTACGGCACGCCGTGCGAAGACCTGCCCGATCCGATTGCGCGCTGTGTCGCCAGCCTGATGGACGAAGTCGCCTATCTCAAGCAGCGCCTGGTCGAGATCGAGCGCAAGGCCGAGTTTCCCGCCGAAGATGTGCCGGCGGAAGCGCGCGCGGCCCGGCCTGGCCGGCGGATTTAGTGGGCGTGGAGAACTGACATGAGGCTTAGCACCAAAGGACGTTATGCGGTGATGGCGTTGGTCGATATCGCCAAGCACGCGCAAGGCACGCCGATCACCCTGGCCGAGATCGCCGAGCGGCAGCTGATCTCGCTGTCGTATCTCGAACAACTCTTTGCCAAGCTGCGCAGCGCCGGTCTTGTCAAGAGCGTGCGCGGCCCAGGCGGCGGCTATCTGTTAGCGCGCGGCGCCGATGGCACCCGCATCTCGGACATCATTCTCGCGGTTGACGAGCCGATCCGCACGACGCGCTGTACGCCTGGCGCGCCAATTGGCTGCAGCGGCAATCAGAGCCGCTGCCTGACGCACGATCTGTGGGAGGAACTCGGCAACCAGATCCGGCTCTATCTGAGCTCTGTCACGCTCGCAGATGTCGTCGCCAACCGACTCTTGGGACGCAGCGGCGCGCTGCATCGCGAACGCGCCGATCAGGAAGCAGCGGAAACTGTGCCGACCATCGCCGCACAATAGCGCCTCAGATTTCGCCGTGAACGCCCGTTTGTCCTATCTCGATTGGAATGCGACCGCGCCCGTGCGGCCCGAGGCTGTGGCGGCCGTGGCGCAGGCCTTGGCGACGGTCGGCAATGCCTCGTCGGTCCACCGCGCCGGGCGCGCCGCACGGAGATTGCTGGAAGCCGCGCGCGCGAATGTCGCTGCACTGGTTGGCGCGCATACCGAGAACGTTGTATTCACGTCGGGCGGCACCGAAGCCAACGCGCTGGCCCTGCGAGCCTTTCCCGACCGGCGCGTCCTGGTATCGGCGCTCGAGCACGATTCCGT
>JBAVMB010000069.1:0-1690 GCA_049689615.1 Allostellaceae bacterium | reverse complement strand
GCTCCGACGTGGTGTTGACGGTGCGCTTGGATTCGGCGACGGCGCGGCTTGCCACGTCGGTCGACTTGGAGGCCTGCGTGGCGATTTCGCCGATCGAGGCGGCGAGCTCCTCGATCGAACTCGCCACCGTGGTGACGTTGACGGATGCGGCGCCGACGCGGGTCTCGGCGGAGTGCGCTTCGGCCGTCACCGCATCGGCCGCCTGATGCAGGCCGCTCGAGGCGGTTTCAAGCTGGCTTGCGGATTCGCGCAGCCGCGCCAGCGCGCCTTCGACCGAATTGCGGAATTGCCCGATCATCGCGGCGATGGCTTCGGCGCGCTGCTCGCGCGCCGTGGCGGCGTCGGCCTGCACGCCCGACAGCCGTTCGCGCTCGATCATGTTATCGCGGAACACCACGACGGCGCGCGCCATGGCGCCGGTCTCGTGGCGGGAATCGGTCGCCGGGATGCGCGCCGTGGTGTCGCCGCCGGCAAGCCGCTTCATCACCTCCGCGAGTCCCTCCAGCGGCGTCGTGACGGAGCGGCCGATCAGCCAGCCGGCGACCAGCCCCAGCATGACGAAGGCGAAGCCGACCCAGGCGATGATCCACTGGGTGTGGGCGCGTGACGCGGCGAGCGCGTTCGCGGCAGCCTCGGCATTGTTCTGCGCGGCGGCGATGAGTTTGTCGGCCTCGGGCAGCACGCTCTCGGTGTCGTGGCTGATCAGCGTCAGCAGCGGTTCGATGTTGTCGGTGTTGGCGACCCACTGGGCGAACGTGTAGCTGTAGGTCTGCACCGCCTTGTTGAGCTTCTGCTTCGCCGCCGGCGGGCCGTCGACCGAATCGAAGATGGCGTTGAAGTGTTTGATCTCGTCGAGGAAATGCTGCTCGGCGTCGGGCGAGCGCGTCAGCCGGTATTCGACTTCGTAGCGCCGCATGGTGAGCAGCGACGCGAACAGCGCCGCCGAATCGTGATCGCCGACCCACGTCAGTTCGTTGTTGATGATGTGCTCGATCGCGGCGCTGGCGGCGATCAGGTCGGCGGTCGTGCCTTCGCTTTCGCTGAAGCCGAGCGCGCGCTTGGCATTCACCAGGCTGTCGAAGCTGGCTTTCAGGTCGCGAATGGTGATGCGCAGCGGCGTGATCACGTCCTGCTGCGACGAGACGAGCGACGCCTCGATACGGTCGAGCGACTTCATCGCCAGTTGTTGCGCCTGGTCGAAGGCTTTGACCTCGCCGTCGGAGGGGTGTGTGGCGAATGTCACGGTGGCGAGCCGCATCGCCAGGAGCCCGCTCTTGAGATCGCTCGAGGCCTCGACCACGGCATTGTCGCGGCGCACGCTGTCGAAGGCGCGGCCGACTTCGATGTCGCTCGCCATGTAGGCGAGCCCATAGGCGAGAAAGCCGATGATCGGCACGACGCCGAGCGCGGCAACGCGGGCGCGAACCGACAACCTGTCGAAGACTTGGCGAATGGACATTCGTTTTACCGGGCGGGTGTTGTCGCGGCAGTCCCGTGCCGCGGTACCGGGTTCCAGCAAAGCGGAAATTGGTTAATATTTGGCAAGACTCTGCGCAGTTCCCCTTATCCCGAGGCGACCGCGAAGCCGCCCGCGAAGGATGCAGGCCGGGGCGCGTTCGGGCCTCGCCCTTCGAGGCTCGGCGCTTCGCGCGGCGCCTCAGGGTGAGGAAATAGGCCGTCGCGCGTTGGC
>JBAVMB010000068.1:0-5227 GCA_049689615.1 Allostellaceae bacterium | reverse complement strand
ACTCGAGATCATGGGGATCGTGAGCTCGGCGGGTTTCACCAAAGTATCACTGATCGCCGAACTGCCGGGGACGAACGAGAAGGCCCTGCGGCGCTGACGTGACGGTTGCGCGGTTGGATAACATGCTGGAACGGCGCGGACTCATATTTTCCGCCGTACTGCACCTGATGGTCGTGCTCGCGGTGGTGCTCGGCCTGCCGTCGGTGTTCAAGGCGCATATCGACGAAGAGCAGCCCATCGTGGTCGAATTGGTGAATATCGGGCCCAAGACTTTGGCGACGATGAAGGCGTTCACGCCGCCCAAGCCGAAAGCACCGCCTAAGGTCGTCGAGGCTGAACAGCCGAAACCGACGCCACCCCAGCCGCCGCAGGCCAAGACTGCGCCGCCGCCGCCGCCGCCGCCCGAGCCCAAGCCGGCCGACCTCCAGGTGCCGGAGAAGCCGGTGCCCCCGCAACCCGAGACCAGGCCGCAACCACCCCAGCCGCCGCAGCCGTTGCCGAAGCAAAAGCGGCAGGACCAAGCCTTCGATACGCTATTGAAGAATCTCGCGTCGAAGCCGCTGCCGCAGGATCAAACGGCGCAGCAGCCGGCGAAACCGCAGCCGTCGTCGCAGCCGATCGCACCGCTCGGTGCGCAGCTTTCGGTCAGCGAGCTCGACCTGGTCAAGCAGCAGATCGAACAATGCTGGAACGTGCCGGCGGGCGCGCGCGACGCGCAGGACTTGACGCCGGAGTTTCGTGTTTCCATGAATCCCGACGGTACCGTACGGGCGGCGACACTATTGAATCCGGAGCGCCTGGGCGATCCGTTCTTCCAGGCCGCCGCCGACAGTGCGCGCCGCGCGTTGTTCAACCCGACCTGTCAGCCGCTCAAACTTCCGCCACAAAAATATGACCAATGGCAGATATTCACCATAACCTTTGATCCCAAGGACCTTTCATGAAACATCTGCTCCGCCCATTCGTCCTTCTGATGCTCGCTGCCGTATGCGCTGCGCCGCTGCCGGCGCGCGCCGAACTCCATATCGACATTACGCGCGGCAAGATCGAGCCGCTGCCGATCGCGATCCCCGCGTTTGCCGGTGGCGCCTCGGCGGGGAACGACATCACCCAAGTGGTGTCGGCGGACCTCGAACGCTCCGGCCTCTTCAAGCCGATTGATCCGCAGGCCTTCGTCGACAAGGATCCGAAGTCGCACATTCCGCCGAATTACGGCGACTGGCGCGTGATCAATGCCCAGGCGCTGTTGACCGGCACCGCAACGCAGATGCCGGATGGCCGGCTCCAGGTCGAGTTCCGGTTGTGGGACGTGTTCGCGCAGCAGCAGCTCACCGGCCTGCGCTACACCACGACGGCGTCCAACTGGCGGCGCATCGCGCACATCATCGCTGATGCCATTTATAAGCGGATCACCGGCGAAGACGGCTATTTCGACAGCCGCATCGTCTATATCGCCGAGAGTGGCCCGCTCGACCATCGCATCAAGCGGCTCGCCATCATGGACCAGGACGGCGCCAACAACCGTTATCTGACTGACGGCCGCGCGCTGGTGTTGACGCCGCGCTTCTCACCGTCGACGCAGGAGATCACCTATCTCTCCTACGCGCGCGGTACGCCGCGGGTCTATCTGTTCAACATCGATACCGGACAGCAGGAGGTGCTCGGCGATTTCCCCGGCATGACCTTCGCACCGCGCTTCTCGCCCGACGGCAATCGCGTGATCATGAGTCTTTCGGTTCACGGCGAGAGCCAGATTTATACGCTCGACTTGCGCACGCGGCGCGCGGTTCAGATCACCAACACCGAGGCGATCGACACGTCACCGTGCTATTCGCCCGACGGTCAGCACATCGTGTTCAATTCGGACCGCGGCGGTTCGCAGCAGCTCTATGTGATGAACGCCGACGGCAGCAACGTTCATCGCATCAGCTTCGGCTCCGGCCGTTACGGTACGCCGGTGTGGTCACCGCGCGGCGATCTCATCGCGTTCACGAAGATCGACAACGGTCAGTTTTACATCGGCGTCATGCATCCGGATGGTTCTGGTGAACGTTTGCTAACCAGCGGCTTCCTCGTTGAAGGACCGAGTTGGGCGCCGAACGGGCGCGTGCTGATCTATTTCCGTCAGACCGCCGCCGATGCGCGCGGCCGCGGCGCATCAAGCCGCCTCTACACGATCGATCTGACCGGTTACAACGAACGCGAAGTCGTCACACCGGCGGATGCCTCCGATCCGGCTTGGTCCCCCTTGCTTCCCTAACAACCCCAGGGCTATAGTCGCCTCGAATTCATCAAGCGCTACGGGCCAGAAATTACGTGGTCCCGGGTGTGTGAGAGAGGGCCCTTCCGGGCACTGCCATCACGATCGTGATTCCAAAAAGGAGCGGAAAATGAATTTAAGGTCACTTTGTGTGATCGCTGCGATGTTGTTCCTGGCGGCCTGTCAGAGTTCACCGCAGTCTGGCGCCAATGCAAGTGGCAACGCGAATGGGACTTCGACTTCGACTGTGGCGCCGGGTTCGCGCGAGGACTTTGTACAGAACGTCGGCGACCGGGTGTTCTTCGACTTCGACAAGTCCGACATCAAGCCCGAAGGCCGACAGACTCTCGAGCGCCAGGCAGCTTGGTTGAAGAAATACGCGAACGTGAAGGTGACCGTCGAAGGCCACTGCGACGATCGCGGCACGCGCGAATATAACTTGGCGCTCGGCGCTCGTCGCGCCAACGCCGTGAAGCGTGCGCTGGTCGCTCTCGGCATCGACACCAACCGCATCACGACGATCAGCTACGGCAAGGAACGTCCGGCGGTGATCGGCGATAACGAAGCGGCGTGGGCGCAAAATCGCCGCGGCGTGACCGTCGTTCAGTAAGCGACCGAGACGTTCGATCGGATCACGGAGCGCCTGCTTCCTACCGGCGACAAATCAGTCGCGGAGGAGCAGGCGCCCTTTTTTTGCCCTAATGCTCGATCATCACTGTTGACGCTGAGGACCGCAGCCGTGATGCGCTTCCGGATCATTGTATTCACGCTCGCTGCGCTGGTGGGATCAATTCCGGCCGCGCCGGCGCAGGATACGGGCGACACCGCCGCGTTGAGCGACCGGCTGGACCGGATGCAGCGGGATCTCGACGCGCTGCAGCGCCAGGTCTATCGCGGCGGCACGCCGGTGCCAGCGACTGCCGGTGGTGCGGCGCCCGAGACCTCGGGACCGGGTGCCTTGCAAGCCGAAGACCGCATGACGCAGCTCGAAGAGCAGATGCGCGATCTCAACGGCAAGCTCGAGGTCATCAACAACGAGATCAGCCAGCTGAACGCACGGGTCGACAAGCTGTCGAGCGACGTCGACATGCGGTTGAGCGCGCTCGAGCATGGCGGCGCATCGACCAGTGCCAATGGCTCGCCGCCGCTGGCTGCGGGCGGCGGCCGTGAAACCCAGGCGAATGCGGCGCCGGCTGCCGGTGCTCCGGCGGCAACGCCAAACGAGCAATACGAGGCCGCGTTTGCGCTGCTGCGCCGCGCCGATTATCCGGACGCCGAACAGGCACTGCGCGCCTTCGTCGTCCAGCATCCGAAGGATCCGCTTGCCGGCAATGCCCAATATTGGCTGGGCGAGACGTTTTACGTGCGCAAGAACTGGAAAGATGCCGCTATCGCCTTCGCCGAGGGCTACCAGAAATATCCGAAGAGCAGCAAGGCGCCGGACGATTTGCTGAAGCTCGCGATGTCGCTCGGCAACATGGGCGAGAAGGCCAACGCCTGCACGGCCATCGGGAGGCTGGAACGCGATTTCCCGCAAATGCCAGCCAATGTCCGCGGCCCGGCGACTGCCGAGAAACGACACCTAGGCTGCTGACGCCATGGAGGGCGCCGTCGCCGGCTCGATGACACCGCTATCCGCGGCGGAATTCGAGCGGTTGATGACGCCGTTCGCACCGTTTGAAACCGGTCCGCATCTTGCCGTCGCCTGTTCCGGCGGCGGCGACAGCATGGCGCTCGCGATGCTCGCTGATCGCTGGGCACGCACACGCTGCGGCAAGGCGACCGCGCTGATCGTCGATCATCGCCTGCGGCCGGAATCCGCGAGTGAAGCCGGCGGCGTTGGCGGCACGCTTGCCGGTCTCGGCATCGCCCATCGCATTCTCGTCTGCGCCGATGCACTGCGTGCCGGCAACCTCGAAGATGCGGCGCGGCGTGCGCGCTACCGGTTGCTCGAAGCGTGGTGCGAAGACAACGGCGTCCTTCATCTGTTGACGGCGCATCAGCGCGACGATCAGGCGGAGACGCTGCTCATGCGTCTGGCGCGCGGCAGCGGGCTCGACGGATTGGCCGGCATCGCGCCGGTCAGCATCCGGCGGACGTGTCGCGTGTTGCGGCCGCTGTTGACGGTTCCGCCCGAACGTCTACGCGCCACTCTGCGCGAGTTCGGCGTGGCGCATGTCGAAGATCCGATGAATCGCGATCCGGCGTTTCAGCGCGTGCGTTTGCGCGCGGCGCGGACGTTCCTCGCTGAGGAAGGACTGTCGGCCGAACGGCTGGTGGCCACCGCCGCGCATCTGGCGCGTGCGCGCAGCGCGCTCGAGACGATGGTGACGGCGATATTGGCCCGCGCCGTCGCGCTCGATCCGTCAGGTTACGCCCGTGTCGATGCCGGCGCTCTCAAAGCCGTACCGGCTGAGGTCGGGCTGCGGGCGCTCGCTGCCGTGCTGGCGACCGTCGGCGGTGCGGACTATCCGGTCCGGCTTGAGCAACTGGAGCGTCTCTATGAATCATTGCCCAGTGGCATCGGCGCCGGGCGGACGCTTGGCGGTTGCCAGCTGGTTGGCAAGACGGATCACGTTCTGGTGTGCCGCGAGGTGGCGGCAATCGCGGACCGGCAAGGCGCGCCGCCGGGTGCGCGACTACGCTGGGACGGACGCTTCGCCATCGCCATGCCGATTGACGCCCCGCCGGGCCTATCGGTAGGACCTCTCGGCAGCGACGGTGCTGCGCGCCGAGCGGCCGCGGGCCGTGACCGCCGGCTGCCGTCGCTGGTCCGGGCGACGTTGCCCGCCCTGTTCGACGCCGAAGGCTTAGCGGCGGTGCCGTCGCTCGGCTGGTGCCGGCCGGAAATTGATGCCCGCCTTGCTGGGCGTGAAATCGCCGTTTTTGCCCCGTTAAGGCCGCTGTCGGGCCTTTGGGTAACAGTTGTTTAAGTGCAAAGTCATCTTATGTAGTAACATCGAGCGG
>JBAVMB010000067.1:0-3940 GCA_049689615.1 Allostellaceae bacterium | reverse complement strand
GGCCTCGGCCTCGATGCCGCCCACGCCCCAGCCCACCACGCCCAGGCCGTTGATCATCGTCGTATGGCTGTCGGTGCCGACCAGCGTATCGGGATAGGCCACCGTCTTGCCGTTCTCCTCGGTGGTCCACACCACGCGCGCGAGATATTCGAGGTTCACCTGGTGACAGATGCCAGTGCCCGGCGGCACGACACGGAAATTGTCGAACGCGTCCTGACCCCAGCGCAGGAAGGCATAGCGCTCGCCGTTGCGCTGGAATTCAATCTGCACGTTTTTCCGAAACGCGTCGGCGGTGCCGAAATTGTCGACCATCACCGAATGGTCGATGACCAGATCGACCGGATTGAGCGGATTGATCCGCTTCGGATCGCCGCCGAGCCGCGCCATCGCCTCGCGCATCGCCGCAAGGTCGACCACCGCCGGCACGCCGGTCAGGTCCTGCATCAGCACGCGCGCCGGCCGGAAGGCGATCTCGCGGTCCGAGGTCCGGTTTTTGAGCCAGGCGGCGACTGCCTTGATGTCGTCAACCGTGACGGTGCGGCCGTTCTCGAAGCGCACCAAATTTTCGAGCAGGACCTTGAGCGAGAACGGCAGGCGGGAAATGTCGCCGAGTCTGGCAGCCTGAGCCGCCGCCTCGAGACTGAAATAATCATAAGCCTTGCCGCCGACCTGCAGCGTCCGGCGAGCCTTCAACGAATCCTGACCGGTGACCGGCACGAGGCTGCCTCCCTCTTCTTCGCTAACGGGGCACGGCGTTAGCGGTTGCTGCTAGCGCGTCCGGCGCGCGAGATCAAGCGCGGCACGGCGTCCATGCATGGCACGCAGGTGCCAGCGCGACGGTCGGGCTCGGATTTGGCGATAGCAGCGCCACATACTATGATTGGCACGCATCCGCTATTGACGTCGAGCGAGGCGATTTCCGCCCATGGCGCTGCCGGCCGACCGTGCGACCGCGCCCGCGGCGACGCAGACCATTACGTTTCCTGCCATCCTGCTGGCGCTGTCGGTAGCGTTCGTCTTGGCGATCGCCATCGGTCTGTATCTGTTCACCTGGCCGATTGCCGATGATTTCGTCCGCGCCGTCGAAGGCCGCGACTACGGTATTTTCGGCGGAGTCTGGATCGAATACACGACCTGGTCGTGCCGCTGGGCGGCCGGTTTCGTACATTTCGTCATCGCCGCACTGCTGCCACTGACGCGCTTCTATGGCGTCAGCCTGATGGCGATCACGCTGCTGTCGCTGGCGATCCTGTCGCCGTTCATAGCCGGCGTGCTCGGCCTGCGCTGGCGCTCGCGGGCGACCCTATTCGTCGTCGTAGTCTTCGCGGCGCTGTGGTGGGCGGAATCGCCGAGCGTCAACGAGCTGTTCTTCTGGCGCGCCGCCGAGGTCGAATACCAGTTCGGCTGGTCGGCGGCGATCGCATTGGCCTTCGCCGCTTGCCGGCTCGATTTGACGGCGACACCCGCCGGCGTCGCGCGGCTGGCAGCGCTGGCAGTGGCCGTGTTCTTCGTCAGCGGCCTGCACGAGCTTGCGGCGGCGCTCGAAACCGGATTATTCGCCGTTGTCGCCATCGCCGCGCGCATCGCCTGCGGCCGTTGGCGGCCGGCGGCGATCGTCGGATGGATTGCCGGGCTGATCGGCCTTGCGGTGGTCGTCGCCGCACCCGGCAATGGCGCACGTGAAGCGGCGGTCGGCGCCGCGCCGGCATTGGGACACGTTTTCGGCGCCGCACTGGAACAGATCATCATCCAGACCGCACTCTGGATCGTCGATCCCAAGACGCTGACGGCCGCCGCTTTGCTGATCGCGTTGCGCGCACGCGGCAGCATCGCGCCGCGCTGGAGCGAACGGCTGACGGCGCGAGCGCGGTGGGCGTTGACGGGATTGTTCATTGCCGTGTTGGTGGCACTCTATGTCCTGCCCGCGGTAGCGCTAGGCGGCGCGGTGCCAGCACGGACACTGGCCGGCATCCACCTCACGTTCCTTTGTGGTGGGCTGATCGTCGTCAGCGCCTGGGCTCCATACGCCGTCCGCGGCATGGCGGCATGGCAGATCGAGGGCGGCCGCGCCATGCGCTGGCTGCTCATCGCCCTGGCCTTGGCGCTGCCGGCAAGCCGCAATGTCGCCGCCGGCGGCGCCGATCTACGCGGACCGGCGGAATCGTTTCATGCCTTCATGGCGGCGCGCGATGCCACCTTGCGCCGGCTGCAAGGTCCGGGAACCGCTAATGCGGTCCTGCCGGTGATTCCTAGGACCGACTTTCCGCGTTCCTATGTCTTTCACGCCGACATCCGCAGCGACGCCAAGTTCTGGATCAACCGCTGGACGGCGCGGTATTACGGTCTGACTGCGATCCGCGCGGCCGATGTAACCAACGGCCGTTGAGTCGGACGCGATCGAATCAGCGGCATCTTTAGTGGCGCTTTGAGAGCCAAATCGGTGACCGCATTGCGTCGGCGCACAAATCATGCTTTCGCCACATTTCGATCCAAATCGGGTCTCATTCCCGGGCTTTCATCGCGACCGGTGAGAGACATCTGGCTTTTGGCTTGTCTCGCATCTCCATGAAGCGGTCGCCCCCCGACCGCTCTTATTCGACGGCCTCGGTACCTCCCCCACCGAGGCCGTCACTTTTTTAACCCGGCCGCGGCGTTTTGCCGGAGCCGGCGCGCCCGGCGCATGGCATAGTGCCGCGCCATGGCCGGCCGGGAATTGCAGAAATCATTTACCGGTGAAGGGCTTGCATGCCGCCGCGGCGAGCGCCGGGTGTTCCAGGGCGTTGCCTTCGCGCTGGCACCGGGCGATGCCCTGCTGCTCGGCGGGCCCAACGGTAGCGGCAAAACCAGCCTGCTGCGCCTGATGGCCGGGTTGGCCCAGCCGGAACAAGGCATGATCGCCTGGGACGGCGCCGCTGTCACCGACGACCCGGCCGAACACCGCGCCCGCCTGCATTACATCGGCCATCAGGAGGCGGTGAAGCTGGCGCTGACCGCCGAGGAGAACCTGGCATTTTGGGCAGACATGCGCGGCGCAGCCAACGGCGCGGCGGATGCGTTGCGGCGATTTCGCCTCGATGCGCGGGCAACTTGGCCGGCGCGTTATCTGTCGGCCGGCGAGCGCAAACGGCTGGGCCTAGCGCGTCTACTTGCGTCGGCCGCTGCGCTCTGGCTGCTCGACGAGCCGACTACGAGTCTCGATGCGGCATCGACCGAGATATTACTGACGGCGATCGCCGAGCATCGGCGCGCCGGCGGCTGCGTCGCGATCGCGACGCACGCGCCGCTGCCTCTGCCCGGCGCGCAAACCTTGTCGCTCGCTGCGCACACGACTTGGAGGCAGGCATGAGCGGCTTCGCCGCGCTGTTGACGCGCGATCTGCGGCTGGCGTTCCGTCACGGCGGCGACGTCGCCAACGTCGTCGCGTTCTTCGCGTTGGCTGTGATCCTGTTTCCGTTCGGCGTCGGACCCGATCCCGATCTGCTGGCGCGCATCGCCGCCGGCGTGCTGTGGGTGACGGCGCTGCTGGCGGCGTTGTTGTCGCTCGAACGTTTGTTCGATGCCGACTATCAGGACGGCAGCCTCGAGGCGTTGTCGCTGATGCCGGTACCGCTCGAGATTCAAGTGCTGGCGAAA
Organism: Allostellaceae bacterium; assembly: GCA_049689615.1. Classification (GTDB taxonomy): domain Bacteria; phylum Pseudomonadota; class Alphaproteobacteria; order ATCC43930; family CGMCC-115725; genus REEB95. The sequence goes on along the minus strand of JBAVMB010000067.1, from coordinate 307 downwards.
TGCGCGGCGCACTGGCTCACCACCGGCCTGCCGTTGACGATCATCGCGCCGCTACTGGCGCTGGTGCTGCACTTCGACGCCGCCGGCTATCCGGCGCTGATCGCAGCGCTGCTGCTCGGTACGCCGGTGCTGAGCCTGATCGGCGCCATCGGCGCAGCGCTGACACTGGGTGCGCGCCGCGCCGGCGTGCTGTTGTCGCTGCTGGTTCTGCCGCTGTATATCCCGGTCCTGATCTTCGGCGTCACCGCCAGCGAAGCCGCTGCGTTGGGCCTCGAATCGCGGCCGCATCTGCTGCTGCTAGCGGCTC
>JBAVMB010000066.1:0-3601 GCA_049689615.1 Allostellaceae bacterium | reverse complement strand
ATTCTCCATCGTGGCGCTGGGTGCGCTTTACGGCACGCCGATCGCCACGGCGAACTTCGTGCTGTCAGCCTATCTGCTGTGCAACGCCATTGGTGTTCTGGCCGGCGGCTATGTCGCGACGCGCGCCCGCCGCCACGAATTCGTCGCCGGCGCCGGTTTCATCGGTAGCGGCGCGCTGATCCTGCTCGTCGGCCTGATCGACATGGGCGCCGGCATTCTGGTTTTGGTGATGGCTCTGAGCGGCTTCCTCAACGGCGTCATCCAGCCGTCGCGCGACATGATCGTCCGCGCCGCGACGCCGCCAGGCTCGTTCGGCAAGGTCTTCGGCTTCGTTTCGACCGGCTTCAATTTCGCCGGCATCGCCGCGCCGCTGCTGTTCGGCTGGTTGATGGATCAAGCTCATCCGCGCAGCATTTTCATCGTCGTGGCCGGCCTCACGCTGCTGTCGCTGCCGCTGTTGACGGGTAAACCGGCACGCGCGCCCGAGGCGCCGGCAGCCGCGGATTAGCCGATACGTTCAATCCAGCCGCGCGACCACGATCGGCGCGTTCCTATCGCCTACGGCGATAACGCGGCGAACGTCATCGGGCGCACTTCAGCCTGTCGGAGGATCGCAACAACCGCGGCGTCGACGAGTGCTTCGAATTCGCCGCGGCAGGCATAATTCTGCGGCCACGAGCCGGGCCCGCTCCACCGCCCGACCGCGGCGTGCACATAAAGTTCCGACACGCCCTCCGGCAAATTGGAAAGGTAGCCGGCGACGCGCTCGCTCCGCATGTCGCCGGTGTCACTCAAGCCTAGGACGCGGTCGTTTGCGCGGATTCCGGCGCGATCGAGCTGACGACGCAGCGATTTCGCCCAGGGCGCCTGGCTAGCCCAGGCGAACACGCGCCTGGCCAGGCGGTCGCCGGTGGCCCGCCAGCTCTCGATCGGCTGCTCGATCGGTACGCGCATGGCCTTGATGCCGTATTCCGATGCGAGGCGAACCAGCGTCGCGGCAATGGTCGGATGAACGTGAAAATGATGATGCGAATTGACGTGATCGAGTGCGAGACCGGTCTTGTGAAAAAGTTCGAGCTGGGCACGGATTTCGCGTTCAACCTGTGCGCGTGCGCGAGGACGACAAAAGATGTTGATTCCGGCCATTGTTACGTTCGTCGGAAACCGGCCATCGGGGCCGACGAGATCGGGAATTTGCTCAGGCGGCAGCGCCGGCTCGCCATCGACCAACACCAGATGAAGTCCGACGCCAAGCCGCGGCAGACGCTTAGCACGGGCAACGGCATCGGCGGCCGCCGGTGCCGTGACCATGAGGCTCGCAGCCGACAGGATACCGTGGCGGTGCGCCTCCTCCACGGCCTCGTTCACCAAAGGCACCAAGCCAAAATCGTCGGCGGTCACGATCAGTTGTTTCACGAGTTTGCCATGATCATGTGGATATCGGTTGGCCAGCGTCACCGATCGGTCGCGGACGCATTAGAACCCCGCAGTCACACGGCGGGCGCGCCGTGGCTCGCGAAGGTTCCCCAGCGGCAGCCATGAGTCAATCATCCGATCAGTTGCTGCACGCGCACGTTACTCGCCGGTCAAATGGAGGGCTATTTCACGCCGATGCGCCTGCCGCCGGTGCTCGACCACGTAAATCCCCTGCCAGGTCCCGAGCAGCATCCGACCGTCCGCGACAGGTATCGAGAGTTGAACCGGCAGCAAGGCAGCCCGCGCATGGGCCGGCATATCGTCGGCGCCCTCGTCGTCGTGCCGCCACCGGGACGCGTCCTCGGGAGCCAGCCCGGCGAGGAAATCCGCCAGATCGGCGCGAACCTCGGGGGCGGCGTTTTCCTGAATCAGCAGCGAAGCCGAGGTGTGCTGGATGAACAGCGTCAGCAAACCGGTACCGATTCCTTGTTCGGCGACCCATGCCGCCACTGGCGCCGTCAGCTCGTAGAACCCCCGGCCCGCCGTCGTGATTTCGAGCCGTCCTTGCGCCACCCTGATATTGGCCATTTTCCTGCCATTCCGCCGCACCAGCCGGCTTGAAATGGGGCCCCGGCGGCGCTATGGTCCGGCCCTTCTTCCATTCTTTCGCGGAACGACGCCATGGCCAAGGGCGGCTCAATCATCGTTAAGCTCGTCAGCAGCGCGGACACCGGGTTCTTTTACGTCACGCATAAGAACCCGCGCGGCGTCAAGACCGAGAAGCTCGCGCTCAAGAAATACGACCCGATCGCGAAGAAGCACGTCGTCTTCAAGGAATCCAAGATCAAATAGGCTGGCGGCTTTGTCGCCAACGAAAAAAGCCGCATCCCCGGATGCGGCTTTTCGTTATCGGGCATTCCGGCCGGTTGTCGTCAGGCAGCGGCACCGTTGGCCATGGCCGCGTCCGCTGGAAAGGTCATCACGCAGTTCCGGCCGTGCCCCTTGGCCGCGTACAGCGCCTCGTCGGCACGGCGCATCAACGAGGCCGCAGTCTCGCTGGCGTCGTGCGTCACGGCGACGCCGACGCTGATCGAAACGCCGATTTCCGTTCCTTCGCCGACCATGATCGGCTTTTCCACGACGACCGCGCGCAGACGTTCGGCAACCACAATGGCGACGGGCAGCGGCGTCTCCGGCAAGACGACGACAAATTCTTCGCCGCCATAGCGCGCCACAAGATCGAAGGCGCGGACGTTGCGCGCAACACGGGCGGAAACTTCGCGCAAAACCGCATCGCCCGCCGCATGCCCGTACGTATCATTGACTCGCTTGAAGAAGTCGATGTCGAACATCAGCAGCCCAGGCCCTTTGGCACCGTCCGCCACGCTCGGCAACAAACTTTCAAGGTGCGCCGACAGATAGCGGCGGTTGTAGAGCCCGGTCAGGCCGTCGGTCAGCGCCAATGACAGGCTCTTCTGGTAATTCTCCTGCAGCCGGTCCTGCACTCGCTTGCGGCGGATGCTGGTGCGCGCCCGGGCGATCAGCTCGTTACGATCGAGCGGCCGGAGAAGATAGTCAGTGGCGCCGAGATCCAAACCTTTGGCGAGCCGCGGCAGTTCCGATGGATCGGCCATGAGCAGGATCGGCACCAGCCGGCTTTGCTCTTGCGCGCGCAGCTGCGAGACCAGACGTAGCGCGTCGACCTTGCCGACGAGCGAAAGAATGACAAGCTCGATCGAATGATCACAGCCATGGATGAGTTCTTCGGCGCTCGTTGGGCGAATGACATCGCTCGCCACCGGCGCCAGCAGCTCGGCGATACGTGCGCCGGAAAAGCTGTTCTCCTCCCACAACAGGATGCGCGCCGGACCGCGATCCTCGGCCGGAGATTCCTTGTCGAAGAGGGCGTTGAACTGGTCGTAGACTTCTTCGCGATGCCGCCACTCGTCCATCATGCGGCGCAGCCGCACGAGCGAGCGGACACGCGCGAAGAGCGCGATATCATTGACCGGCTTGGAGAGGAAGTCGTCGGCACCGGCCTCGAGTCCGCGGACCCGGTCGGCGGCTTCGGTCAGCGCAGTCACCATCACCACCGGGATGTCGGTGGTGCGCGCATCCGCCTTGAGCCGGCGGCAGACTTCGAATCCGTCCATGCGCGGCATCATGACGTCGAGCAGAATGAGAT
>JBAVMB010000065.1:0-1556 GCA_049689615.1 Allostellaceae bacterium | reverse complement strand
ACATAGGAGCAGCAGGCGTTTCGATAGATCGAACCGTAGGCTGAGATTGAGATGGCATCGAAAGCACTTCCTTCTGTCGTCGCCGGCGCTGGCGGCCTCTCCCGCTACCTCGAGGAGATCCGCAAGTTCCCGATGCTCGAGCCCAACGAGGAGTACATGCTCGCCAAGCGTTGGCGCGAGCATGGCGACAAGGATGCCGCGCATAAGCTGGTTACCAGCCATTTGCGGCTCGTCGCCAAGATCGCCATGGGTTACCGCGGTTACGGCCTGCCGCTTTCGGAACTCATTTCCGAGGGTAATGTCGGCATGATGCAGGCGGTGAAGCGGTTCGACCCCGACCGCGGCTTCCGGCTTGCTACTTACGCGATGTGGTGGATCCGCGCCGCCATTCAGGAATACGTGCTGCATTCCTGGTCGCTGGTGAAGATGGGCACCACCGCTGCGCAGAAGAAGCTGTTCTTCAATCTGCGCAAGATCAAGGGCCAGCTCCAAGCGATCGAAGAGGGCGACCTGTCGCCGGAGAACGTGAAACGGATCGCCACCGAGCTCGCGGTTCCTGAATCCGACGTGGTCAGCATGAACCGCCGATTGAGCGCGCCCGACAACTCGCTGAACGCGCCCCTACGCGCCGACGGTGATAGCGGCGAGTGGCAGGACTGGCTGGTCGACGAGGGTCCGACACAGGAAGCACGCCTGGGCGACCGACAAGAGCTTGGACTGCGGCGCGATCTGCTGCGCAACGCCATGACCCATCTGTCGGCGCGCGAGCGCGACATTCTGGTCGAGCGCCGGCTCAAGGACGAACCGGCGACGCTCGAGGATTTGTCACAGCGTTATGGCATTTCGCGCGAACGCGTCCGCCAGATCGAAGTGCGCGCGTTCGAGAAATTGCAGAAGACGATCAAGGCCAAGGCGCTCGAGCATCGCCCGGCCGCCGAGACGCCGGCCGCCTAGATCCGCCGTACCGCCCGATGCAATCGGCCGCCAGTCATCGGCGCCGCAACGCCGGTGGTCTGTGGCAGGCTCAGGGGCAGCCCCTTCACCGACCGAACCGCGAGATAGGCAAACGCCTGCGCCTCCAGCGCATCGCCGTCCCAGCCCACCTCTTCGACGGGTGCGACCGGCACATCGAGTTGCGCTGCCAGCAACGCCATCAGCACGGGATTGCGCCGGCCGCCGCCGGTCACCAGCCAACGTTTTACAGACCCGGGAAAATGGCGGCGTGCCGCAGCGACGGCTGCGACCGTCATCGCCGCCAGCGTCGCCGCACCATCGGCCGGCGATAGGCCTGCTGGCATAAACTGGGCGAAATCATCCCGGTCGAGCGACTTCGGGGGCGGCGCGTTGAAAAACGGATGCGCGAGAAAGTGCGCGACGCGACTCATGTCCGGCTTACCGGCGCGCGCCAGCGCACCGCTTTCGTCGATCGGCCGCCCCGTATGCGTGTGCGCCCAATCGTCGATCAGGGCATTACCCGGGCCGGTGTCGAAGGCCAGGATCTGCTCGTCATCACGGCCGAGCCACGTGACGTTGGCGACGCCGCCGATATTGAGCAC
>JBAVMB010000064.1:0-5185 GCA_049689615.1 Allostellaceae bacterium | reverse complement strand
CCGCGCCAGGCGCAGCGGTAGCGCGTAACATGACCGAGCGTGCGTTCGACGATGTGACGCCAACGGGCGCGATGAAAGAAAGTCGCGTGCGGCGCGCGCTCGACATAGGCTTCCCACGCGGCTTCGTCGTCATCACGCAGCGGCCGGATATCGACTGGAGCGAGAGACGGCATTGGACGGTCAAATGCCAACGCACGCGCCGCGGTATCGGGACTCATGGCTGTCCTTCAAACAGCCGCGCATAGGCTTCGATCATGCGCGCGAACGGGAAAACGGCGGTCACGTGGGCGCGGTTGATCCGGCCGAGCGCGTGGCGGCGGCCGGCGTCGGCGATCAGCGTGGCCAGCGCCGTCGCGAGCGTCGTGTCGCCGCGCGGAACGATGAAAGCGCGATTGGCCGGCGCGACCATGTGCTTGACGTCGCCGACTTCGACCGCGGCGATCGGCAGGCCGGCGGCCATCGCCTCGAGCACCGTCATCGGCATCTGCTCGGTGTCGGACGACAGCGCGAAAATGTCGAAGTAGGCGAGCACGCGTTGCGGCTCGCGTACTGCGCCCAAGAAGCGCACGCGATCGGCAATGCCGAGGCGCTGGGCAACGGCCTCGAGCGCCGACCGCTCGGTGCCGTCGCCGGCGATCACCAGACGCGTTGTCCGATCGTCGAGCCGGGCAAAGGCATTCAGCAGGCGGCCGAGATTTTTTTCCGGTCGCAACGGCGCGACGGTGCCGATGACGATCTCGTCCGCGCTGCGCTGAAACGGTGATGCGCCGCCAACGGGCTGGCGGAATTCGCTGGCTTCGATGCCGTTCGGCAGATAGAGCACGCGCGCCTCCCGCAGGCGCCAGCGTTTGATCGCGATTTCCTCGAGCGTATGCGACGGCACGACTACCGCTTCGGTCTGCGCCAGCGCCAGTCGGCGCAGCACGCCGCGGTGCCAGAGCGGATGCTCGGACTCGTCGGGTCCGAACCCATCCTCGAAATGGCAGTGGCGCGCGCCAACTCGCAGGCGGTTCGCCATTGCCCATTCGATTGCGCCCCAGTTGTATGTTGCAAGCAGATCAGGCGCCACGGCATGGATGCGGTGGGCCGCAGCGCCGAGCCGCGCCAACAGGCCGCCGCGCGGCGTCGCGACCTCGATGGCGACGTTGGCCGTGTCGTCGAACCGTTCGCCGCAGCCGGTGTCGCCGCTCAGGCTCACGATCGTATGACGGAAGTGCGGCCCAAGCGCGTTGATGATTCGCGCCAAGCGCACCTGAATGCCGCCGACACCGAAGCCCGGCAGCACGTGCAAGACGTGCCGCGGCTTGGCGGGCAGGGGCGTGTCGGCAGTGTCGTGCCGATCCGGCCAGAGCATTGACAGAGCTTGGGCCATGGCCCGGATGGTGGCGGAAAATGGCTAAAGAACCGATAGCGCCGGCGGCCTGGACAGGCCAAAAAAAGACGGCGGATCCTCGCGGAGCCGCCGTCAAGTCGTCCGCCAACTGAAGTCTCGTTCGGGAGACATCGCGGGGGCGGAACCCTGCTTTTTTCGATCGTCTGTCCCGAACGGCCCGGTTTGTGCGGACTTGCTTTTCCTCTGGTTTGCCCGTTGCAATGGCCGGGCCATGTTTTGAAAGGCATTCTTTTACAATGGATTAGCCAATTCGCGTGGTTTCGGGATGCGCGTGCCCGTAAATCCCGCCGACGAAAAAAAAGAGTCCGCGGCCAAAGCCGGGACTCTTTCAGTTGGGGGGCTGATCGCTCCGGCGTCGCCGGAGTAAAACAGCGCGCGCCCAAACTGGACTCGTATGGTTAAAAAAACGTTTACGCGGTGTGGGCGCCGTGCGCCGGTTCAGACTTCGCCCAGATATTTGCGCGCGAAGCGCAGCAGTTCGAGGTCGCTGGTCTGTTTGGCGACGGTCTGGATTTCGTGGAAGTAGGCACGCAATCCGGCCTGATCGATCCGACACGACAGCCAGCCGACGAATTGATCGGGTGTACGAACCCAAGCAGGCAAGGGATCCAGCGAATTGTCGAACGGCAGGACGCTCTGCATGATGCGCCAGCGACGCTGCGACAGGACTTCGGCGGATTCGTCACCGGTACCCGGTGTCCAACCCGGGCGCGCATAAGCATGCGTGCGGCGGACCATGATCTCTCCTCGGGCTCTTTCTTGCACAATTATTGCCGGCCAAAATAAGTGCAGGCCCCGCCGGCGACAACTCTAAAAGAATATTAAAATACAATAAACTATAGTTAATGTCTCAAGTTATGGTTAAATTGGCTGGCGCGGGTATTCGGTGGTGGCGTAGCTGGCGGCCGTTATTTTTTCTTCGGTGGACGGTGCCGACGTGCGCGCGTCATCGCGGCCTTGAGTCTGGCGTTCTCAGCGAGCGCGTCGTCTCGGGCGCGTTCAGCGTGTTTGAGTCTCGCCTGCGCCCGCACGAGTTCACGGCGCAGCAGAACCAAATAGCGATCTGTCGACGGCATGGCAGCGGCATCATCGAACAACTGATGCTTCGGTGCTAGCCGATGGCGCGCTCGCGGCATTCGGAATGTAAAATCCACCGACAAGTCATTGAGTTTAAGGTTAGAATTGGCTCGTTAAACTTGTATTCACCGTGAAAAAGGCGTTACCTCAAAAACGAAACTCGCGTTTGCGATCGTCGCCAGAACGGCCGGCAGAACGCCTGACGCGCTCCCGATCGGGAGTGTGTTTTTCGTGGCTGCAAAAAAGAAGAACCGGGGAAACCGATGTCGTCGTTATCGCAACGTCTAAAGCACCGCTATTTCGGCCGCTATCTTCATCCGTACGCGGCGCTGCGCCGGCGAATCGAGGAGCTGCTTGCTCCCGATGCGACTCTGCTTGACGCCGGCTGTGGCCGCAGCGCGCCGACGCTGGCACATTTCCGCGGCCGCGCGCGGCGACTGATCGGCGTCGACTTGGTCGAATTCGCCGGCGCGCCGGGCGGTCTGGAATTGCGGCAGCGTGACCTTGCCGATACCGGCGTCGCCGGCGGCTCGGTCAACCTGATGTACAGCCAGGCCGTGCTTGAACACGTCACCGATCCCGATTCGGTCTTCGCCGAGATCGCCCGCGTGCTGGCGCCCGGTGGCTGCTACATCGGTCTCACCGCGAATAAATGGGATTACGCTTCTCTGGCGGCGCGGATCATTCCGAACCGCTTCCATCCGTGGATTGTGCGTCATATCGAAGGCCGCGCCGAGCAGGACGTGTTTCCGACGGCATATCGCATCAACACACGACGCGCAGTTGCGCGTTACGCCGCCCGCCACGGGCTGGAAGTCGCCGAGTTCCGGTACATCGGCCAGTATCCGAGCTATTTCATGTTCAATGGTGCGCTGTTCTTGTTGGCGACCGCCTATCAGAAGGTGATCGAGCGCATTGCGCCGTTGCACTGCCTCCAGGGCTGGATTTTCTTTGTGCTGCGTAAACCCGCGGCCAGCGGCGATTCCGTGGCGGCTGCCGCCTGTTCAGCCGCCTGACTCCTATTCGCCGTTTCCGTAGTTCGAAGCGGGGAACGGCTCCGAACCGGCGGTTCTGTTGGTTTAAGCGGGCCGGTTTATAGTTTCGTGCTCCATCGGCTGGAGCGACTAGGATTTCCATCCGGATGAGGACGCCAAATCGGCGGCCGGCAAATGCGGGGATTCGCGTCGTCGTCAGGCGGCGCGCCGCTGGCACTCGAATTCAATGGCGACGGTCGTGCCCCGGTTGACGACGCTGGAAATCGAGAACTGACCGCCGAGCAGCTCGACGAGATGCTTGGTAAGCGGCAAACCGAGGCCGGCACCCTCATATTTGCGCGCGACGCTGTTGTCGAGTTGCTCGAACGGACGCAGCGCGGCGGGAATGTCCTCTTCAGCCATGCCGATGCCGGTATCCTTTACCTCGATCACCATGCGTCCGCCTACCTTGCGTGCCGACACTGTGACCGTTCCGCCGGCCGGCGTGAATTTCAGGGCGTTGGATACGAGATTGATCAGGATCTGACGGAGCCGCGTCTGATCGCCGATGACCGGCGGCAGATCAGGATCAAGCTGTGTCTGGAACGTGACCTTGGCGCGCTCGGCCTGGGCGCGGACGATACTGTCGACTTCACTCACGACCGTTGCGATGTCGATCGGTTCGCGACCGACCTTGAGCGCATTGGCTTCGGCTTTGCTCAAGTCGAGAATGTCGTTGACGATTTCGAGCAAGTGGGACCCGGCTGTACGGATGTCGTGGGCGTATTCGCGATAGCGCTGCTGGAGCGGGCCGAGCATCGCGGTCTCGATGATCTCGGAAAAGCCGATGATCGCATTGAGTGGCGTCCGCAGCTCGTGACTCATGTTGGCGAGGAAGCGCGATTTCGCCTGGGTCATCGCTTCGGCGCGGGCGCGGGCTTCGGTCGCACGCGTGGTTTCGAGCTTCGCCTCGGCTAGGTTGATGTACGACCCGAAATGCCGCACGGCGAAGAAAGTCAACAGGCCGATCATGCCGAGAATGATCGCCAATGAGACGATGACACCGACGAGCTCGTTGTACCAATCCGTATAAGCGCGCTTGTCCGACATGACAACGTTGACCGCCAACGGCAGATCGTTGAGCGTGTGCGTCGCGATAAACAGCGGCGCGCCGAGTATGCGGCCGTTGCTATGGATGACGCCTGCGGCTGCGTGCTCGAGAACTTCGGGAAACGCGACTTGATTGGCGACGTTGCTGCCGATCGAGGGAATCGGCGGATATCGCGCGAGCAGAAGCCCATCGCGCTGGAACAGTGCAACTGCCGTACCAGGACCCAGATAGATGTCGTGGTACAGGCGCATGAAATAGTCGAGCGGAATGGCGCCGGTCATGACTCCAGCAAAGGATCCGTCCGGCGCTTCCAGCCGGCGCACCATCAGAACGGCGGGCATACCGTTGCCCTGGAACTTGATCGGCTCGCTGATAAACCGGATCGGCGTACGATTATCGCGCGCGCGCTGGAAATAGTGACGAAACGATATGTCGAGGTCCGCGGGCGCGGCGGCCTCGGAGGAACTGATCAGGTGACCGCGCGCGTCGAAGAGCGAGATGCTGGTGAGTTGTGGAATGCCGCCGGCCTCGGCACGCAATAGCTGCGCCACGCCGTGGCCGCCATAGATCGTTCGTATGGTCTGGGGGTTCGGCGTGCCGTATCGCTGCAACAAGAGCGTGGCCGTATCC
>JBAVMB010000063.1:0-2595 GCA_049689615.1 Allostellaceae bacterium | reverse complement strand
ATTGGCGCGCTCCGTTTCAGCGCGCATCCACTTTATACCCCCGGCCCACGGAGGTTTAGCTGGCTGCCGATCAAATTTCCGTGCGCGTCGCTGCCGCGCGCAAGTCGTGACGGCTACGCCTCGCGCGGCCAGCGCCGGTGCAGCCACAGCCACTGCTCGGGCCGCGCCACGATCCAGTCCTCGATCGTCGCGGTGACGCGCTTCATCGTCTCGAGCACGTTGTCGGCGGTGTCGCGCCGGTCGGGCACTTCGATCTGCGGCAGGACGGTGAAGCGGAAGCGCGTCCCGTTCAGGCGCTCGACCCGCACCGGCACAATCGGACAGTCGAACCGCAAGGCCAGCCGCGCGATCGCCGGCGCCGTCATAGCGTCGCGGCCGAAGAATGGCACCGCGATGCCGTCGTTCATCTTCTGATCGACCAGCATGGCGACGTGGCCGCCCTGGTGCAGATGGCGCAGCAAGTCGCGGCCGCCGTCGGCGCCCTTGGCGACGGCGCGGCGCGCTTTCATCCGCCGGCGCAAAACGCGGTCGGCCCATGGATTGTTCGAGGCGCGAAACACCGACAGCAGCGACGGGCCGAGCAGGCGATGGACGGTGGAGGGACCGACTTCCCAATTGGCGAAATGGCCGCCGAACAGAATCGCCGGCCGGCGCGCATCGCGCAGCGCCGCCACGTCCTCGCCGTTGACGATCTCGATGCGCTGCGATCCGGCGGCGCAGATCGTGTCGAGGTGCGGGAATTCGGCGACCGAGCGGCCGAGATTGTCCCACATGCCGCGGACGATCCGCCGGTATTCGTCATCGCTGTTGCCGGGCAGGGCGCGGCGGAGGTTCTTGAATGCACGGCGCGAGATGCCGAGGCGCGGGCCGATCGTCCGTCCGAGCCAGCCGCCGAGCGCCGAAGCCCAATCGACCGGCAGCAGGCCGAACAGCGTCGTGATCGCGAACAAGCCGGCCGCCTCGGCCAAATACCGTGCTTGGCGCGACGCTGCGCGAAGATGCCCGATGGTTTGAATCGCTCCCCCGGTCCGCCGGTAAGCGGACCCGGCAGATCGTAGTCTAGCACTACCCATTTGCCGATTGCCTCAGGAATGAGCCACGGCCGATGACAGCAGCGTGAATGTCGACGTCGCTGCCGACATTTCGAATTTTACCGATGGCACGGCGCAGGCCGGCGCGATCGCGGATGAAACCTTCGGCCGCATCCGCGCGCGCTCGGCGGCGTTCGAGGGCATGGCGGCTAAATCCTTGCAATCTGACGGCCAAACGCCTATCAGTGGGCCCATCGACTCGCTGCGGGTCCTCGGCACGCTGCCTTCGCTCCAGAGAGCGCCGGACCTGCATCCCGAAACCCCACCGATCTCCGATCCACCGCGCGATCCCGCCCGGCGGCACCACTTGCGACATGGAAAACGACACTATGACGATCGGCACCGTAAAATGGTTTAACCCCCAAAAGGGCTTCGGCTTCATTCAGCCGGAAGACGGCTCGAAGGACGTGTTCGTCCACATCTCGGCCGTCGAGCGCTCGGGAATGGCCAGTCTGCGTGAAGGCCAGAAGGTCAGCTTCGACCTGGAGGCCGACCAGCGCAGTGGCAAGAGCTCGGCGACCAATCTGAAAGCGGTTTGACGGGGAACGGGGCGGCTTCGGCCGCCCCGTCTCGTCGCGGAGCAAGTGCATGACGAAAGAAGGCCTGATCGAGTTCGACGGCGTCATCACCGAGGTGCTGCCCGACGCGCGGTTTCGCGTGAAGCTCGACAACGACCACGAGACGCTTGCCTATACCGCCGGCCGCATGAAGAAGGCCCGCATCCGCGTCCTCACCGGCGACCGCGTCACCGTCGAGATGACGCCCTACGATCTCACCAAAGGCCGCATCATTTTCCGCCACAAGGACGAGCGCGCCGCGCCGGCCAACCCGAACGCCAGACGGCAGCAATTCCGCCGGCGTTAGGCGGCGCGATAACAGTGCCGAACCGGCGCGATCTCAGATCCGTATGGGGCAGGCAATGCAGCACACGACAGGTGTCCTGGCAGCCGTAGCCTTCCTGCTCTTCCCGGGCGTCGCGCTGGCCTCGGATGTGCAAAACTTCGACGGCAATTGGCAGACCACCGTCTCCTGCTCGGATTCGAGAGGCGGCCTGGGTTACTCTTATCGATTCATCAGCGTGGCGAAAGACGGGGTCTTCCACGGCCTGCACGGCACCGCTGGTCAATCAGGTTCCCTGCAAATCGACGGGACTATCGAAGCCAACGGTACGGCCACGCTTTATGCGAAGGGTCTCACCGGTTCGAAGGAATATGTGCCCGGCCGCGACACGCCGAGAGGCACCGAATACGGTTACCACATCAAAGCTCACTTCGAAGGTTCGACAGGCACCGGCACCCGCATCGAGGGCCGTCCGTGCTCGATCGACTTCGTGAAGCAGTGATCTGTCCGAGTCAGGACGCGGGGAGAACCGAGGGAGAGTCATGATGTCGATGACGGATGCAAACAGGGTACTGCGCGCGCACTGGATCGCCTATCTGATCGAGGGCATTGTGCTGGTGATTCTCGGCGCGGCGGCGATCATCGTGCCGCCCTTGGCCACTTT
>JBAVMB010000062.1:0-3664 GCA_049689615.1 Allostellaceae bacterium | reverse complement strand
CTTCGGCATGGCGATCAACGATAAAGCCGCCGCGGACATTCCGGGCGGCTTTTCTTGAGATGATTTCGTGCCGTGTTCGGGCGCGGCGCTATCGGAGCCCTAATACCCTTCGCGTTCCATGCGCTTGCGCAGCAGCTTGCGGTAGCGGCGGACCGCTTCGGCGCGTTCGCGGGCGCGGCGCTCGCATGGCTTCTCGTAATTGCGGCGGACCTTCATTTCCCGGAAAAGCCCTTCGCGCTGCATCTTCTTCTTGAGCGCACGAAGCGCCTGATCGACGTTGTTGTCGCGGACGAGAACCTGCACGAGAGCGTTGCGCCTTTCGCCAAACCGAGGTTGTGGGCCGAATCCCGAACCGGCCCCCTGGAACCGGCTCAAGGGGCGGCTAAATATCACCAAACTCGGGCTTTGTGAAGGCCGTGCCGAAGCCCCCGCCACCATATACCGCCCCGGCCCGCGGCTTTTGCGCCGCATCGGTGCCCGGATCGGCTTATATTGATCCTATGGCCATCCTGAAGATCGCCCGCATGGGCCACCCGGTGCTGCGCGAAAAGGCAGCGGCTGTGGCCGATCCAGGCGCACCCGAGATTTGTGCCCTGGTCGCCGACATGATCGACACCATGCACGACGCTGGCGGCACCGGCTTGGCTGCACCGCAGGTCCATGTCGGCAAGCGCGTGGTGGTTTTCGAGGTTGGCGATGCGCGGCTGACCGGCCGGCCGCTCGACCGGCCGCAGGAACTGACCGTACTGATCAACCCGGTCATCGAATCGCTGACGACCGAGACCGAACTTGGTTGGGAAGGCTGTCTGTCGGTGCCCGGCCTCAAGGGCGCAGTGCCGCGTTTCACGCGCATTCGCTATCGCGGCGTCGGCCTCGCCGGCGCGCCCATCGACCGCACGGTCGAGGGCTTCCATGCGCGCGTCCTGCAGCATGAGTGCGACCATCTCGACGGCATCCTCTATCCTCAGCGGATGACCGACTTGCGGCTGTTGACGTATCTTGAGGAAGGCATGCGCTTTCCGATCGATATCGGCGTTGCCAATGCCGACGCCGATGCGGCGGAGTGAGATGGACGACCGGGCGCTCAGGGACAAGATCGTTTTGGCAATGCTGCCAGACGTGCCGTTCGAAGGCTGGAGCCGGCGCGCGCTCGGGCATGCGGCAAAGCGCGTCGATTTAACCGAGGCCGAACTCAGCTCGCTGTTTCCGCGCGGCGTGCGCGACGCGGTCGCAGCATTCAGCGATTGGGCCGATCGCGCGACCGAAGCGGCCATCGCCAAGCACCATCCGGCGCGGCTCAAACTGCGCGAGCGCATTGCGCTCGGCGTCCGCACCCGGCTCACCGTGCTCGAACCGCACCGCGAAGCCGTGCGGCGAATGCTGGCGTTCCTGGCCCTACCGGCTAATTTGCCGCTCGGCCCCCGCCTACTTTATCGCACCGTGGATATGCTGTGGCACGCCGCCGGCGACCGCGCGACCGATTTCAGCTTCTATACCAAGCGCGGCCTGCTTGCCGGCATCTATGCCGCGACGACGCTTTATTGGCTCGACGACAAATCGCCGGATCATGCGGCGACCGCGGAATTTCTCGACCGGCGCATCGCCGAGGTGATGCAGATCCCCAAGCTGCGGGGCCGCGCGGCAGCGGCGCTCGGCCGGCTGTCGAATCCGTTGCGCGCGTTCGACATCCTCGCCCGCCTTCGCCGCGCCTAGCGCTTCGGCGACAGCCTTGTGACGTGGCCCATCTTGCGGCCGAGCGACGGTTTGCCCTTGCCGTAAAGATGCAGGTGCGCCGTTGGGTCGGTAAGTGCATCACGCCAGGTCTCGACCTCGCCGCCGATCAGATTCTTCATCACCGCGTTGGAATGGCGCTCGGTCGAGCCCAGCGGCAGGCCGCAGATTGCGCGCACCAATTGCTCGAACTGGCTGGTCATGCAGGCGTCGATCGTCCAATGGCCGGAATTGTGCGGCCGCGGCGCGAGCTCGTTGACCAGAAGCTCTCCCGATTTGGTGAGAAACATCTCGACCGCGAGCAGCCCGACCAGATCGAGCCGTTCGGCGACGTGACGGGCGATGCGCTCGCCTTCGGCGGCGACCGCGGCCGGGATTTCGGCCGGCGCCACGGTGGTGTCGAGGATGTGGTTGACGTGGCGGTTCTCGACCACGGGAAAGGCCGCGATCTCGCCATTTTCGTTGCGCGCGACGATGGAGGAAAGCTCGCAGGCGAAATCCACGAAGCCTTCGAGCACGGCGACCACAACGCCGAGCCTGCTCCATACTGCCGCGGCGTCGGTCTCCGGGCCGACCATGATTTGACCCTTGCCGTCGTAGCCCAACTGCACAGTTTTCAGCACACCGCGCGGACCGATCTCGGCCAGCGCGCGGGTCAGCTGCGCTGCGCCCTCGATTCGCCGAAACGAAGTGGTGGCGACGCCAACACCACGCAGGAAATATTTTTCCTTGAGGCGATCCTGGGCGATCTCAAGCGCACCGGCGCCCGGCCGCAGCGGCTTGAGCGCACTTAGTGCCTTCGCCGTGTCGAGCGGCACGTTCTCGAATTCGTAGGTTGCGACGTCGATCGCGGCAGCAAAGCGTTCGAGCGCTTCGCGATCGTCGTAGGCCGCGGTGGTGGCGTAAGGCGTCACCTGCTTCGCCGGACCGTCGGCGTCGGGCGAAAAAATGTGGCAGCGGTAGCCGAGCCGAGCCGCGGCCAGCGCAGTCATACGGCCGAGCTGCCCGCCGCCGACAATGCCGATGGTTGCGCCGGGAAGAATCATCCGCGCGGCGGACGCTTCGGCACGGACGCCGTCTGGAGCTTGCGGAATCGCTCGAGCCGCGCTGCCACCTTGGCATCGCCGAGCGCCAGAATAGCCGCCGCCAGCAACGCGGCGTTGGTGGCGCCGGCCTTGCCGATCGCCAGCGTGCCGACCGGAATCCCGCCGGGCATCTGCGCGATCGAGAGAAAGCTGTCGACGCCTTTGAGGGCGCGGGTTTCGACCGGCACGCCGAGCACTGGCAGAACCGTCATCGACGCGGCCATGCCCGGCAGATGCGCGGCACCGCCGGCGCCGGCGATGATGACGCGAACGCCGCGCGGCTTGGCGCCATGCGCGTAATCATAAAGCCGCCGCGGCGTCCGATGCGCCGAAACCACATGCGCCTCGTAGCCGATGCCGAGACGGTCGAGCATGCGCGCAGCGTGTCGCATGGTCTTCCAGTCCGATTGACTGCCCATGATGATGCCGACGGGCTTGGCACGCTTCATTCCCCCTGCCCCCGATGCAGGAAGCGCGCATTATAGGAATGCGAAGCGCCCGGGCAAGCGCTCCGCTCAGGGCCCGATCGTTGGCGCTCCACCCGTAGCGAAAGCGCCGATCAAACTCAGCGTGCCGCGACCGGCGCGCTAAACTGTGCGAACGAACCGACGTTAGAGGTTCGTCGCGACCGTATTGAACACGGACTTCAGGTTGGTGCCGACCGTGGTAACGGCGGTGACGATCACGACCGCGATCAGCGCGGCGATCAGGCCGTACTCGATGGCCGTCGCGCCCGCGTCGTCGCGGCAAAGACGAACGATCAAGTTGCGCATGGTACCCTCCATGGGTTGGCGCGATATACGCACGAACCCTGGACCGGCATGGCTAACCACTCGTTAAATATCTGG
>JBAVMB010000061.1:0-1830 GCA_049689615.1 Allostellaceae bacterium | reverse complement strand
TTGTCCCAGCCATGCAGCGACTGGGCTCCGCCATGCTGGGTGAAATAGTCGCCGTTGATCGCGACGCCGAGGTCGCGCGTGATGGTTTTGTCCCACTCGAAACCGTAGTCGATCGAATGGCCGGCAGCATTGCCCCCGCTCGCCGGTATCGGCAGGTCCTGGATTGTCGGCAGCGACAGCTCGTCGCCGACCCCCGGATCGTCCATGGTCAGGGTCGCGGGAAATACGCGGTTGCCACAAACCGCGTGCGCATGCGCGGCGGAATTCGCGCCAAGCAGCGTGGCAGCCGCGGCGAGAACCGCGCGCCAATGAATGCGTCTCATCTCGATGCTCCAAAGCTCGATCATGCCAATAGCCCCGCCCGCGTGCTCGCGGCTGGGCGCAATCAGATTGGTTCGGGCTTAGACGCGCGGCGGTGCGCGCGAGCGATAGGCGACGGCCAGAGCGAATATTGACCGCTCCGCCATCGGCGCCGGCAGGTCAGCGACGGCAACGGCAAGGGGTTGCGCCAGTACCGGTGCGGCGGCGGTAATCAGACCTGTCAGCGCACCGAATGCGGCGATGACCGGACAGGTCGCGTCATGATGGTGGCCGTGGTCCGCATCGCCGTCGCCGTCATCGGCATCGTGCGCGTTGTGGCCGATCAGCGTCGCCAGCACGCGCCATTCGAGGCCGTGGTTCTCGGGGACGCTTGCGCCATGGTGGGATGGCGTCAGCGCCTCGGCCAGATCGAAGGCGAGATGGATGGGCACCAGCGCGTTGAGCGCCAACGCCAGAATGCCGGCGCGCGCCGCCCACCGAAGGCTTTGCCGCTTGCGCGTAATCACCCCGAAAGCGCCCCCGTACCGCTGCCGACGGTAGAGAGCGGGGACAGGGCCGGCAATTCAATAATATGTCAGCTCGCAGACAGATGGTCGCAGGTGCGGCTTGACCCGGGCGGCTGTGCCGTGAGAGCAAGACCGTGGGCGAGGCGGGGAGGGAAGCTATGCCTTTCGATCCCACGGAAAGCGGCGGCGAGCGCCGCGGACGCGCGCCGTCGCGCAATGTTCTCGGTGGCAAGCTCGAGCCGTGCTCGATCAAGCCGATGACCGGCTTCTACCGCAACGGCTGCTGCGACACCGGTGCCGAGGACACCGGCAGCCATACCGTCTGCGTCGTTGCCACCGCCGAGTTTCTCGCCTTCTCGAAATCGCGCGGTAACGATCTGTCGACGCCGATGCCGGAATACGGCTTTCCCGGCCTGAAACCGGGCGACCGCTGGTGCCTGTGCGCGCCGCGCTGGCAAGAGGCGCTCGATGCCGGTAAGGCGCCGCGCGTTGTATTGCGTGCGACGCATGAGTCCGCGCTCGAGGACTGCAAATTTGCAGACCTCAAAAAATTCGCCATTGACCTGGCTTGAAGTGCTAACAACTGGCCTAGTGACATATCGGTGATCCGTGCGTGACCGCCGTTGGCGGCGGAACAGACAGCGTCCGGCGCCGTTGTCGCTTGTGCAATCGCTCCCGGGGCTCGGGGCATAAGGAGGTTTTGAATGATGAAACGTTGGTTGCTGGCCGTATCGATCGTGGCGCTTACGGCTGGCGGCGCCTACGCCCAAGGTGGCACGACTGCGCCCGCACCATCGCCGGTCGCGCCGCCGGCGGCGGCACCGGCGCCCGCTACAACCGCTGCGCCGGCGGTTCAGATGCCCAAGTCCGGCGCCATGACTCACGCCACGACGCATGCAGCGGTGCACGCGTCGGCTAAGGTCAAGCAAGCGCAGGACGCCTTGCAGGCAGCCGGCCTGTACAAGGGCAAGGTCGACGGCCAGTTCGGGCCGCAGACGAAGGC
>JBAVMB010000060.1:0-3373 GCA_049689615.1 Allostellaceae bacterium | reverse complement strand
TCGCGCGCGTTCCGCGCTTTTGCGACGACATGGAGATCGTCTTCGTCGAAGGCGGCAGCAGCGACGGCACCTTGGACGAGATCGTGCGCGTCAAGGCCGCCAATCCGGGGCGCGACATCAAGCTGTTCAGGCAGGATGGCAAGGGCAAGGGTGACGCCGTGCGCAAAGGCTTTGCGCATGCGCGCGGCGACGTGCTGCTGATCCTCGACGCCGACAGACGGTGGCGCCGGAAGAGCTGCCGAAATTCTACGCGCCGATCGCTGCCGGCAGTGGCGAGTTCATCAACGGTACGCGGCTGGTCTATCCGCTGGAGCACGACTCGATGCGGCTCATCAACCGCATCGGCAATCACCTTTTCTCGCTGCTGTTCACCTGGCTGCTCAATCAGCGCTTCACCGATACGCCGTGCGGCACCAAGGCGCTGCGGCGGCGGCATTATGACCGCATCGCCCAAGGCCACGATTATTTCGGCGATTTTGATCCGTTCGGCGATTTCGACCTCATCTTCGGCGCGTCGAAACTTTCGCTCAAAGTCGTCGAAGTGCCGATTCGGTACGCCGTGCGTACCTATGGCACGACCAACATCTCGCGCTTCCGCCATGGCTGGCTGCTGCTGCGCATGGTCGGCTTTGCGTTCTGGAAGCTCAAAGTCCTGCCCTGAGCCCGGCGTGGGCGGCAGCCCCGACAATCGCGGCCCATACCGTGGTCGCCGGAACACACTTTTTCGCAATGTGACGGCATGCCAGGAGCCGCCCTTCCGCGCCGCGCCGGCTTTGCCCTATAGATTAGGCAGTCCACCGCGCCGGCCATTGCGGCGCGCTTCAAGCCCTCTGGTCCATGCATATCGCGGTCATCATCGTCGTTTTTCTGCTGACTTATGTCGGCATGGCGGCCGGACGCTTGCCCTGGTTGTCAGTGGACCGCACGGGCATCGCGCTGCTCGGCTTCGTCGCGCTGTTGGCGAGCCAGCAGGTCACGCTCGACGAGCTCGGCTCGAGCATCGATGCGCCGACGCTCGTCCTCCTGTTCGCCCTGATGATCATTTCGGCGCAGTTCGTTGCTTCGGGATTCTTCGAAATCTGTTGCGACTGGCTGATGGCGCAGAGCGACGAGCCGGCGGTGTTACTCGGCCTGACAGTTGCGGTGTGCGGCGCCTTGTCGGCGTTCCTCGTCAACGACCTGGTGGCGTTCACCATGGCACCGCTGCTGATCGCTGGCGCGCAGGCGCGCAACCTCGATCCGCGGCCATTCCTGATCGCGCTCATTGGCGCGAGTAATGCGGGTTCGGCCGCGACCTTTATCGGCAATCCGCAGAACATCCTGATCGGCCAGATGGGCGGCTTGAGCTTCCACGGCTTCCTGGTCGCGTGCCTCGTGCCGGCGTTGGTCGGGCTCGGTTGCGTTTACGGCATCGTCTGGCTGATGTGGCGCGACCGCATCGGCGTCACCGAGCTGGCGGCGAGCCAGGCCGCCGCCGATCTGCCGCGCCACCCGCACGACCGCAACCAGACGATCAAGGGTCTGATCGCGCTCGGTGCCATGCTGATCCTGTTCGCGACGCCGCTGCCGCGCGAGATCGGCGGCATGTTGATCGCCGCAGTGTTGCTGTCAAATCGCAAGTTCACCAGCCGTACCATGATCGCGGCGGTCGATTGGCCTCTGGTGCTGCTGTTCCTCTGTCTCTTCGCCATTACCGGCACGCTCGCCGATACGGGCATTCCGTTCTCGGCTCTGTCGGGCTTGCAGTCGGTTGGTCTCGGTCCCGACAGCCTGATCGTGTTGACGCCGCTGACCCTGGTGATGAGCAACGTCATCGGCACCGTGCCGTGGGTGATGTTCCTGATGCAGATCTGGCCGAGTCCGCCGGCCGGCGAGCTTTATGGTTTGGCGCTGATCACGTCGCTGGCTAGCAACCTGCTGCTGCTGGGCTCGGTCGCGAATGTCATCGTCGTCGAGCGCGCCAAGACGTTGGGCATCCGGCTGTCAAACGCGGAATACGCGCGCGCCGCCGTGCCGTTCACGCTGCTGTCGCTCGCCTTCGCGGTCCTGTGGCTTAAATGGACCGGCGCGATGACCTGGCTGCCGACCCGCAACTGAGGCGCGGCTCAGACCGAGAAGTACTTGGCCTGCGGATGCAGCACGACGATCGCTGAAGTCGATTGTTCGGGATCGAGTTGATCCTCTTCGGTGAGGCCGACGCCAATCTCCTGCGCGCGTAACAGCGCCAGCAGCTGCCGCTGCTGCGCCAAATCTGGACAGGCGGGGTAGCCGAAGGAATAGCGGCTTCCGCGATATTCCTGGCGCAGTAGGCCTTCGATATCGCGTGCCTCCTCGCCGGCGAAGCCCATTTCGGCGCGGATGCGCTGGTGCAGGTATTCGGCCAGAGCCTCGGCCATCTCGACCGACAGGCCGTGCAGGTAGAGGTAATCCTTATAGCGATTGTCGGCGAACCATTGCCGCGCCACTTCCGACGCGCCGCGGCCCATGGTGACGACCTGCAGCGCGACGACGTCGCGCTCGTTAGCGGTGATGTCGCGGAAGAAATCGGCAATGCACAGGCCACCCGGTTTGTTCTGGCGCGGGAACGAGAAACGCGCGACCTCGTTGGCGCTGTCGGGATCATAGAGCACGAGTTCGTCGCCCGCTGCGGCGCACGGCCAATAGCCGTAGGCCGCCTGGGGCACCAGGATGTCCTCCTTGGCGACGCGCCCGAACAATTCATTGAGCACCGGACGCAATTCCTGCTTCGCCCAGGCCTTGAATTCGTCGAGCGTCCGGCCCTGTTTCCGGTAACCCCAATGGAATTGGTAGAGCATGCGCTCGTTGAGGAAAGGCACAATTGTCTTGAGCGGAACGCGCGCAATGGTGCGCGGCCCCCAGAACGGCGGCTGCGGCACGGCCACGCCACGCGCGAGCTCGGCGCGGCGCAAACGGATCTCCTCGAGGTCGAGCGGACGCAGGACGCGCGGCTCGGCAGCGCGGCCCAGACGGCGGGATTGGTTCACCGGCCGATCCTTGTTCTTC
This sequence comes from Allostellaceae bacterium, assembly GCA_049689615.1. GTDB lineage: Bacteria > Pseudomonadota > Alphaproteobacteria > ATCC43930 > CGMCC-115725 > REEB95. The sequence continues at coordinate 349 of JBAVMB010000060.1, read as the reverse complement.
TCGCGCTGCTGCGCGACCGAGTTGGCAAAGGTACCGTTGACCACGTTGCTCATCAGTGCGAGACCTTCGAAGGCGTCACGGGCATAAGCAACCGCACCGGAGGCGTAGGCCTTGGCGCAATCCTCCTCGACGTAGCGGCGGTTCAGCGCCGCGCCGCCCAGGATGACCGGCAGGTCGAGGCCGCGCCGGGTCATCTCCTCGAGATTCTCGCGCATCACTACGGTCGACTTGACCAGCAGGCCCGACATGCCGACGGCGTCGGCGCTGTGGCTTTCCGCGGCCTCGAGAATCGAATTGAGCGGCTGCTTGATGCCGAGATTGACGACCTTGTAGCCGTTGTTGGTCAGGA
>JBAVMB010000059.1:0-10156 GCA_049689615.1 Allostellaceae bacterium | reverse complement strand
GGTTAGCACCGCGCTCACCGACAGCACGCCGGGCAGCGCTTCGACGGCTTTCTCGGCGGCGCGACGCAGCGGCTCGAGCTTCGGTCCGCGCGCGCGATCGACTTCGATGGCGAAGCCGATATGGCCTTCGCGGATCGACAAGCCGGTGACCATGCCAAGCGAAACGATATCCTGACCGCGATCGGGGTCATTGACGCGCTTCAGCGCGGCGAGCACGTCCTTTTCTAAAACCTCTGTCACAATCGTCGTCCTCAATTTCTTGACAACACCGGGCCTTCGGCCCGCTTATACCGGGACAGCGGGGATATGGACAGCGCACGATGAGTTGGCAACCTCCGGGCGGTGGCGGCGGCGGACCGTGGGGCGGCGGCGGATCGCCATGGGGACGCGGCGGCGGCGTACGGCCGCCTAACTTCGAGGCTTTCCTCAGCCGCTTGCAGGAGCGCATCCGCAATTTGCTGCCGGGCAAGACCGGCCGCGGCAAGGGCGTCTTCGTCGTCATCGCCGCGGTGATCGTGCTCTGGCTCGCCAGCGGCATCTATGTCGTCGATCCCGATGAGCTCGGCGTGGTGCTGCGTTTCGGCGCCTATAACCGGCACGCCGCGCCCGGCCTCAACTATCACCTGCCGTCGCCGTTCGAGAGCGTGCTGATCCCCAAGGTGACGCGCGTCAACCGCATCGAGATCGGCTACCGCAGCGAAGGTCAGCAGCTTCAGGTGCCCGAGGAATCGCTGATGCTGACTGGCGACGAGAACATCGTCGACATCAACTTCACCGTCTTCTGGCTGATCAACAACGCCCAGGATTACCTGTTCAACATTCGTGACCCCGACGGCACGGTGAAGGTCGCGGCTGAAAGTGCCATGCGCGAGGTCATCGGTCACACGCTGATCGCCAGCGCATTCGCCGAAGGCCGCGGCAAGATCGAGACCGACACCAAGACGCTGCTGCAGCATATCCTCGACAGCTATCACAGCGGCATCGAAATCACCCAGGTGCAGCTCCAGAAGGTCGATCCGCCAGCGCCGGTGATCGATGCCTTCCGCGACGTCCAAAGCGCCAAGATCGACCAGCAGCGCTACATCAACGAGGCGCAGACCTACGCCAACAACCTCGTGCCCGTGGCGCAGGGCGATGCTTCACGTCTTGTCCAGGAGGGGCAGGCCTACAAGGCGCAGATCGTACTTCAGGCGCAGGGCGACGCAGCACGCTTCCTTTCGGTCTACAACGCCTACAAGGCGGCGCCGGATGTCACCGCGCGGCGGCTCTATATCGAGACGCTCGAAGGCATCCTCAAGGACACCAACAAGGTGATGGTCGACAAATCGGCAAGCGGCACCGGCGTCGTGCCTTATCTGCCGCTGCCCAATTTCGCCGCGCCGGCCAAGCCGGCGGGGAGCCAGCCATGAGCACCCGGCTGACCGCCATCATCGCCGCAATCGTCGTTGTCGCGCTCGCGGCGGTTTACACGACATTTTTCACCGTCAACCAGATCGAGCAGGCGCTGGTGCTGCAGTTCGGCAACCCGATCCGCGTCATCGAGACGCCGGGCCTGCACGTCAAGATTCCGCTCGTCCAGGATGTCGTGCTCTACGATCGCCGCATCCTCGATTTCGAGCCGCCGCAGGAAGAGGTGATCGCAGCCGACCAGAAACGCCTGGTGGTTGACGCCTACGCGCGCTGGCGCATCGACGATCCGCTGCAGTTCTACCAGACACTCGGCACCGAGACGGTGGCGCGCGCGCGGCTCGGCGCGCTGATCAGCGCCAGCCTCCGCCGCATCATCGGCAACGTTGCATTGCAGGATGTGGTGGCCGACAAGCGCGCCCAGATCATGGAGCAGGTGCGCCAGGAGGTTGGCGTCCAGGCCAAGCCGTTCGGCATCAATTTGGTTGATGTGCGCATCCGTCGTGCCGACCTGCCCGCGGAAAACAGCGAAGCGGTCTACGCGCGCATGAAATCGGAACGGCAGCGCGAAGCTGCCGCGTTCCGCGCCGATGGCAAGCGCCAGTCCACGACCATCCGCGCCGACGCCGACCGGCAGCGCATCCAGATCCTCGCCGACTCGCAAAAGCAGTCACAGATCCTGCGCGGCCAGGGCGATGCTGAGGCGATTAAGATCTACGCCGACGCCTACAACCAGGATAAGGGCTTCTTCGCCTTCTATCGCTCGTTGCAGGCCTATAAGGACGCACTCGGCGGCGCCAACACCACCTTCATCCTGTCGCCGCAGAGCGAGTTCTTCAAATACCTCGAAGCCGGGCCCGAAGGGCTGACCGGCACAGGCAAGCCCGCGCCAGCCCGTTAGCGTCGCGACATGAACGATTTTGCTACGGCGCTGGCGCTCGCCGCCGTCATCGAAGGGGTATTGTTGGCCCTGTTCACCCGGCCAATGCAGAAAATGATGGCTGAAACCGCGCTGTTGCCGGCCTATGTGCTGCGCTGGGCGGGCGTTATCGCCACCGCCATCGGCGTCGCCGCAGTCTGGGCTATCCGCCGCTGAAAACGCCTTGGCCGGGTCTGGTTTGCCGGCTGGATTGTGCCTAAAATATCTGTAACCCGGTCATCCCACTCATTCGGAGTTGTTTGTGACTGTTGCTCATCGTCTCGTGCTTGCGAGCCGTGTGCTCGCCGTGGTTGCCGCCGCCGCCGTGGCGACGGCGGCTTTTGCGCGTCCGGCGCCTGATAGCTTTGCCGATCTCGCCGCGCGCCTGCTGCCGGCTGTCGTCAACATCTCGACGACGCAGACCTTGCCCGAGAAGAGCGACAAGAACAGCCGCGGTCCCGACGTGCCACAATTTCCGCCGGGTTCGCCGTTCGAGGAATTCTTCAAGGACTTCCTCGACAAGAATCGGCCCGGCGGCCAGCCGCAGGCGCTACCGCGGCATGCGACCTCGCTCGGCTCGGGTTTCGTCATCGATCCGTCCGGCTTGGTGGTGACCAACAATCACGTCATTGCAGACGCCGATCAAATCACGGTCACGCTGCAAGACGACACCAGTTTCAAGGCCGAAGTTGTCGGCAAGGACGGCAAGACCGACCTGGCGCTGCTGCGGATCAAATCATCAAAGCCGCTGCCCTTCGTGAAATTCGGCGACAGCGATAAGTCGCGCGTTGGCGATTGGGTATTGGCGATCGGCAATCCGTTCGGTCTCGGCGGTACGGTCACCGCCGGCATCCTGTCGGCGCGTGCCCGCGAGATCAATTCCGGCCCCTACGACGATTTCCTGCAGACCGACGCCGCGATCAACCGCGGCAACTCTGGCGGGCCGATGTTCAACATGGACGGCGACGTCATCGGCATCAACACCGCGATCTTCTCGCCGTCGGGCGGCTCGATCGGCATCGGCTTCGCGATTCCGGCCAGCGAGGCGAAGCCGGTCATCGAGCAGATCGAGAAATACGGCCACGCGCGGCGCGGCTGGCTCGGCGTCAACATCCAGAGCGTGAATGACGAAATTGCGGAAAGCCTCGGTCTCGACAAGCCCAAGGGCGCGCTAATCGCCAGCGTGTTCGATGGCGGTCCGGCGCAGAAGGCCGGCATCCAGCCCGGCGACGTCGTGCTCACCTTCGACGGCAAATCAGTGGTCGACATGCGGCATCTACCGCGCATCGTCGCTGAGACGCCCATAGACAAAACCGTCAAGGTGTCGGTATGGCGCAAACACAAGGAACTGACGCTCGACGTCAAAGTCGGCGAGCTTAAGGACACGGTCGAACAGGCCTCGGCGCCAGCCAAGCAGCCGGCGCCGCCGCCCGGCACCGCAGTCAAGGCGCTCGGGCTATCGGTAGCCGACCTGACGCCGGAATTGCGCGAGCGGTATCAACTCGCCGGCGACAGCGCCGGCGTCGTGGTCACCGACGTCGACAAGGACGGTCCGGCGGCCGAAAAGGGTATGCGTGCCGGCGATGTCATCTCCGAGGTTGCGCAGGAAGAGGTCAAGACACCGGCCGATGTGGTCAAGAAGGTCGATGCCGCGACCAAGGCTGGCCGCAAATCGGTACTGCTGCTGGTCGATCGCCAGGGCGACTTGCGCTTCTACGCCTTGAAAGTCGGAAGCTGAGCTGCCGTCAGCCGAGCGCGTGAAACGCCTGCTCGAGGGCGTTGAGGATGTACTGGGTCGCGAGCGCGGCCAGAATCAGGCCCATCACGCGGCTGATAATGCTGACGCCGGTGTCGCGCAAAACGCCGTGCGCCCAGCGCGCGCCGAGAAGGCAGGCGAGCGTTATCGCCAGCACGAACACCGCCAGGATGGCGACCTCGATCTGCTCGCGGGGCGTGTAGACCTCGCTATCGGTCAGCAGCATCACCGTCATGATCGATTTGGGGCCGGCGATATAGGGGATCGCCAGCGGATGAACCGCCGGATTGCGGCTGTCGCCGGATTCGTGGCGCACGCTTTCGTCGAGCACCATGCGTAACGACATCAGCAGCAGAATGAGACCGGCGGCGATCTGGAAGGCGTGCAGCTCGATACCGAGCGCCGCCAGCACCGTTTGACCGACGGCGATGAACCCCAGCAGCACGCCACCGCCGATCAAAATCGCCTGGACGGCGATCCGCCGCTTGGCCGCCGCGCCGAACTTGGCAGTGGCGACGACGAACTCTGGCAATACCAGGACGGGATTGACCGCCACCAGCAGCAGCACGAAGTCCTGCAGCACCTTTTGGGCCATGCGCTCCCCCGTCGTCGGCGCGCCATGATAGCCGCGCCGCGGCTGCTTAGCATCAGCCGCCGACGATCTCGTCCTGGCGATAGCCTTGCGCGAAGAGCGTCGCCGTCAAATCCGCATGGTCGATGCGGTGACGCGCGTGCGGCGCGACGTTCGGGTGCGAATGGAAGGCGATGCCGAGGCCGGCGGCGCCGATCATCGGCAGGTCGTTGGCGCCATCGCCGATGGCGAGCGTATCGGCAAGCTTGAGACCGCGCTCGGCGGCGGTTTGCGTCAGCGTCGCAAGCTTGCTGTCGCGGTTGAGGACCGGCTCCGCAACGCCGGCAATCGCGCCGTTCTCGGTCACCAGCCGGTTGGCGAAAGCGCGGTCGAAACCGAGCTGCTCGGCCACCGGATTGGCGAAGATGGTGAACCCGCCCGAGACCAGGACCGTGAGGGCGCCGTGTTTGCGCATGGTCGCGACCATCGCCTTGGCGCCGGCGGCGATGCGAATGCGCCGCGCTGCCTGGTCGAGCAAGGTCGTCGGCTTGCCGCGCAGCAACGCCACGCGTTCGCGGAGCGCCGCAGCGAAATCGAGCTCACCGTTCATGGTGCGCCGGGTGATCTCGGCGACCGGCTTCTCAATGCCGGCGAATTTCGCGATCTCGACCAGCATCTCGTTCGCGATCACCGTCGCTTCCATGTCGGACAACAGCAGGCGTTTGCGGCGGTCCGCTGCCGGCTGCGCCAGCGCATCCACCGGCGGTCCGTCAAAGCCGAGCCCAAGGCTCGTGCGCACCGCCGCCTCGGCCTGGTCGGGATCGAGCCCGTCGAAAGGCATATCGACGGCGCGGCGCGGCGCCAGCCAGTCCGCGCTGCCAAGCTGCGCGCCGAGCCGGTCGAGCGCGCGCGCCGCCTCGTCGGCCCAAGGCTGCGCATCCGCTGTGGCGTCGGCTGCAATTAGGGTCAGGACGTTTGCTGCCATGCGCGCCCTTATCGCCTGCCGGCACTGGCAAAGGCAAGGCGTCGTCCGCCATGCTAAAAGTCCGGCATGACATCGGACGACCAACCGGTAATCGTCGTTGCCGGTCCGACGGCGAGCGGTAAGTCGCACCTTGCGGTGGCGTTGGCGCGCGAATTCATCGGCACGGTCATCAATGCCGATAGCATGCAGATCTATCGCGACCTGCGCGTGCTGACCGCGCGGCCGTCCGATGCGGAGTTGGCACTGGCGCCGCACCGGCTTTATGGCGAGATCGACGCCGCTGAAAGCTGCTCGGCAGGTCGTTGGCGCGATCTGGCGCTGATCGAAATCGCGCGCGCGCGTCATGAGCAGCGCGTGCCCATCCTGGCCGGCGGCACGGGCCTCTATCTTTCGGCATTGCTCGACGGCATCGCGGAGATTCCAGCAGTGCCAGCCACCGTCGTTGCCGAGGTGCGCGCCTTGCACGCAAGGCTCGGCGGCGAGGAATTCCGCCGCGCGCTGGGTGCGCTCGATCCGGTCACCGCGGCGAAATTGCCGGCGACCGATACGCAGCGTCTGGTACGCGCCTTCGCTGTCGCCGACGCCACCGGCGTCGCGCTCAGCGAATGGCAACAGCGGCAAGCGCCGCATCGCGGGCCGGCCGCCGCTGCCGTGATCCTTTTACCGCCGCGCGACACGCTCTACGCCGTGATCGACCGGCGTCTTGAAGACATGTTCGCTGCCGGGGCGATCGAGGAAGTGCGTGCGCTGCTCGGAAGGCAGCTGTCGCCGTTGCTGCCGGCGATGAAGGCGGTCGGCGTGTGCGAGATCGGTCGTTATCTCGCTGGCGAATGCACGCGCGAAGCCGCCCTTGCTGCAGCGCAGCAAGCGACGCGTCGTTACGGCAAACGCCAATACACGTGGTTCCGAAACCGCCTTCAGGCGAGCAAGAAACTGCGAAAAATGGTCGTAGATACGCAATTTTCAGAACAGTCGACGCCGGGAATATTTTCATTTATTCGTCAGTTTCTGTTGACCGAGTCTAACTAGGCCTCTAGGCTCCAGTTTTTCGCGGCAAAGCGGCCCGTTTGCGGCCCTTCCCCTGCACTTAGCGGGGATCAGAAGGGCGAAAGGGACGTGCGTTCTTTTGTGCAGGGCGAGACGGATGGCGGCGCAACCGGAGGTCCAGGAGCTGAGCGGAGCGGAAATGGTGATTCGCGCCCTGATCGATCAGGGCGTCGAGGTCATCTTCGGCTATCCCGGCGGCGCGGTACTGCCGATCTACGACGCGTTGTTCAAGCAGAACCGGCTCCGCCACATCCTGGTGCGGCACGAGCAGGGCGCGGTGCATGCCGCCGAAGGCTACGCCCGCTCGTCCGGCAAGGTCGGCGTCGTGCTCGTCACCAGCGGGCCGGGCGCGACCAACGCGGTCACTGGTTTGACCGACGCGCTGATGGATTCGGTGCCGGTGGTTTGCCTCACCGGCCAGGTGCCGACGCATCTCATCGGCAACGACGCGTTTCAGGAGGCCGACACCACCGGCATCACTCGGCCGTGCACCAAGCACAATTACCTGGTGAAGGACGTCAACGATCTGGCGCGGGTGCTGCACGAAGCCTTCATGGTCGCACGTACCGGCCGGCCGGGTCCGGTCGTGGTCGATCTGCCCAAGGACGTGCTGTTCACCAACGGCCATTACATGCCGCCGGAATCCGTGCCGGCGCGTAAATCCTACCGGCCGCAGATCAAGCCGGAGGCGGAGCGCATCGCCGCCGCGGCGCAGCTCATCATGGCGGCGAAGAAACCGCTGTTTTACGGCGGCGGCGGCCTGATCAATTCCGGTCCGCGCGCCTGCACACTGTTCACCGAGCTCGCGCGCCTGACGGGGTTTCCGGTGACTCTGACGCTGATGGGTCTGGGTGCCTATCCGGCGTCTGACAAGCAATATCTCGGCCTCGTCGGCATGCACGGCACGTTCGAATCGAACAACGCGATGCACGATTGCGACGTGATGATCAATATCGGCGCGCGCTTCGATGATCGCGTCACCGGCAAAGTCGCCGCGTTCGCGCCGCATTCGCGCAAGATCCACGTCGATATCGATCCGTCGTCGATCAACAAGAACGTGCGCGTCGATCTCGCCATTGTCGGCGACTGTGCCGAAGTGCTGGCAGCGCTGCTCGCCGAGCTCAAGGCGCACAAATACAAGGCTGACTCCGCGCGCATCGCGCCGTGGTGGAAGCAAATCGAGACTTGGCGCAAACGTGACAGCCTGCGTTACGCCAAATCCGACGCGATCATCAAACCGCAGTACGCGATCGAACGGCTTTATGCCCTGACCCGCGGCCGCGACGTGTTCATCACCACCGAGGTCGGCCAGCATCAAATGTGGGCGGCGCAACTCTTCAAGTTCGAGCAGCCGTATCACTGGATGACATCGGGCGGCCTTGGCACCATGGGCTATGGACTGCCGGCAGCGATGGGTGTGCAACTTGCGCACCCCGACGCGCTGGTCATCGACATCGCCGGCGAGGCATCGATCCTGATGAACATCCAAGAGATGTCGACCATCTGCCAGTATCGGCTGCCGGTGAAGGTATTCATTCTCAACAACCAGTACATGGGCATGGTGCGGCAGTGGCAGGAGCTGCTGCACGGCGGCCGCTATTCCGAGAGCTATACCGCGGCGCTGCCCGATTTCGTCAAGCTCGCCGATGCCTTCGGCGCGGTCGGCATGCGCGTCGAGAAGCCGGCCGACGTTGATCGCGTCATCAAGGAAATGATCGCCGTCGACCGCCCGGTCCTCGTCGACGTCGCGGTCGATCCGACGGAAAATTGTTTCCCGATGATTCCGTCGGGCGCGGCGCACAACGAGATGCTGCTCGGTCCCGAGGATAAGCAAGCATCCGGCCCGATCTCGGAAGAAGGCATGGTTCTAGTCTGAGATCGCGATGACCGCTCCGGAAACCGTCGAAAAGCACACCATGGCTGTGCTCGTGGACAACGAGCCCGGCGTACTCGCACGCGTCATCGGCCTGTTTGCGGGCCGCGGCTACAACATCGAAAGCCTCACCGTCGCCGAGATCGATCCGCAGAACAAGCTGTCGCGCATCACCATCGTCACCTCGGGCACGCCGATGATCATCGAGCAGATCAAGGCGCAGCTGAACCGCATCGTGCCGGTGCACGGCGTGCACGACCTGAGCGAGGAAGGCCCGTTCGTCGAGCGCGAGCTGGCGCTGGTCAAAGTCACCGGCGGCGCCGAAACTCGCGCCGAGACCTTGCGCGTCGCCGACATCTTTCATGCGCGCGTGGTCGACACGACGCCGGAAAGCTATGTCTTCGAGATGACTGGCTCGACTGAAAAGCTCAACGCCTTCATCAACTTGATGACGCCGCTCGGCGTCGTTGACATTTCCCGCACCGGCGTCGTCGCGATCTCGCGCGGCTCCGCCAAGTTCTGATCCAACCGTTATCGCCTTCGGAGGAGTTTTTCCATGCGTGTCTATTACGATCGCGACGCCGACGTGAACCTGATCAAGGGCAAGAAGGTACTGGTTGTCGGCTATGGCAGCCAGGGCCATGCCCATGCCATGAACCTGCGCGACAGCGGCGTGAAAGACGTGCGCGTCGCGCTGCGGCCCGGTTCGGCCACCGCCAAGAAGGCAGAAGCCGCCAAGTTCCAGGTCGTCTCGCCGGCTGACGGCGCGAAATGGGCTGACGTCGTGACGGTGCTGACGCCGGACGAACTGCAGGCCAAGCTCTATAACGACGATCTCAAGCCGAACATGCGGCCGGACACTGCGCTGGCGTTCGCGCACGGCTTCAACATCCATTTCAAGCTGGTCGAGCCGCGTCCCGACATGGACGTGTTCATGATCGCGCCGAAAGGCCCCGGTCACACCGTGCGTTCGGAATATGTGCGCGGTGGCGGTGTGCCGTGTCTCGTCGCGGTGGCGCAGAATCCGTCGGCCAATGCGCTCGAGCTGGCGCTCAGCTACGCCTCGGCGATCGGTGGCGGCCGCGCCGGCGTGATCGAGACGACATTCAAGGAAGAGTGCGAGACCGATCTCTTCGGTGAGCAGTGCGTTCTGTGCGGCGGCCTTACCTCGCTGATCATGGCCGGGTACGAGACTCTCGTCGAAGCGGGTTACGCGCCCGAGATGGCGTATTTCGAGTGCCTGCACGAGGTGAAGTTGATCGTCGACCTGATGTACGAAGGCGGTATCGCCAACATGCGCTATTCGGTGTCGAACACCGCCGAGTACGGCGATTACACGAGCGGCCCGCGCGTCATCGACGCGCGCGTCAAAGCTGAAATGAAGCGCGTACTCGACGACATCCAGTCCGGACGCTTCGCGCGCGACTGGGTGCTCGAGAACGCCGCAGGTCAGGCGAGCTTCAAGGCGATGCGCCGGCGGGGCGCCGAGCATCCGATCGAGCAGATCGGCGCGAAGCTGCGCGGGATGATGCCGTGGATCGCCGCCAACCGGCTGGTCGACAAATCCAAGAACTAGCGTGGCCGGACACCGGCCACCG
>JBAVMB010000058.1:0-2557 GCA_049689615.1 Allostellaceae bacterium | reverse complement strand
CTGTTTATGCGGACGATGAACATCACCGTCTTCGCGGCTGCGAAGAATCCGGTGGTGACCATGACCTTCGATACCACCGGCTTCACCAGCAGTGCCTGCGACGCCAACTCGCTCTACTGGTACGTCGTGCCCGCCAACGGCGACGTGCCGGATGCGAACACGCTCAACAACGTAGTCTGGACCAATACCAGAAGCGGCAATCCGAATACGGTGTCGATCACCGTCGCCGCCAGCCAGCAGATCGGCTTCGCTTTCAAGAACGTGACCGGCGGTCGGCCCTCGTCGCTTGGCGGCTGCACCTACGGCAACAACACGTACGGTTCCCGCAATGGCGACACCCAGTGGTTCTATTCGCACCTGATTCCGCCGAACTCACAGGCGAGTACGGCGCCTGGCGGCGCATCCAGCGGCACGCACGGCGTTTATCCGACGACGCAGGATTGCACCATGCAGGTGGTGCAAGGCACGCTGAGGTACGGAAGTTGGACCTATCCCAGCGTGCCGCAGCAATGCTTCACCGCCACGGGCTACGGTGATTGGGGCAGATACAGCAACAACAAGTCCTGGACGCAGGTGTTGACCAACGCCACGCCGAACTGCGCCGCCCTCGGCGGCAACAGCTTCCAGTATGCGTTCAACGACATGGGCGGCACGAGCGACGACTACGACTACAATGATCTCGTATTCAATTTGCAATGCTCGGGAGGCTCGGGCGCCGGCACGGGCACCACGACCACCGGCGTGATCCTCACCGATTAGATCTGATCCGGACCGCGCCGGTCGAATCGTCCTCTCAAGGCGATCAACGCGAGGATGGAAAGAAGGCCAAGTCGAGGGCTGCGATGGGCTACCGTTAGGCTCGTCCGAGCCGTCAACAGGCATGCGAGGATGATGATTGCGTTCGGGCCCTGGACGTGCGCGTCTTGGCTGAATCGCCATGCTGCGTCAGGAACTGCTCGCAGGAATGGGGACATGATATTCGCGCATTCGCAGCCACCGAGGCCGAATGATGCGCGGCCGCGACGATCGTCGCAGACAAGGCCTAAAACCTTGAGCTACTCAAATCCTGCTGGGCCCTCAAAGCGTGCCGCAACGGTTGCGCCGGAAGAACCTATTCGCGCGGAGCTGTTCAGCGTCGAACGGCTGGAACAACACGCTGAAAGCCTCGCCGCGGCGCAGCGCGTCTCCGAGAAACGCAACGGCACCAACCGGCATGCGACCCGGCTTTACGCCGACACAAGGGTCCTCATCGCAGCCTATCGGTCCATCGTCGGCGCGACGCGTGCGCACCAGCCGATTACGCTGGCGGCCGAATGGTTGCTCGACAATTTCCATATCGTTGATGAACAGATTCGCGAGATCAAGGATGACCTGCCACCCGGCTTCTATCGCGTCCTGCCGAAGTTGGCCGATGGGCCGCTGGCCGGGTACCCGCGCGTCTTCGGTGTCGCATGGGCCCTGATCGCCCACACCGATAGCGCGTTCGATGTCCTGAAACTCACCCGCTTGGTTACGGCATATCAGCGCGTCCAACCGCTTACCATCGGTGAACTCTGGGCGATCGCGATCACCTTGCGCATCACGCTGGTCGAGAATTTGCGCCGTTTGGCGGAAGCAATCGTCATGCGTCTCGACGCCAGCCGCCAAGCCGATGCGCTGATGGATCGGATCCTGGGGACGAAAACGAGCAGCGGCGAGACCGCTGCCACCGTCATGCATAGTCTCGATCAGGTTCCGTGGTCCACCGCCTTTGCCGTGCAGCTGGCCCAGCGCCTGCGCGATCGCGATCCCAATGTCACGCCCGCGCTGCAATGGCTGAATAAAAGGCTCGCGGCAGAGGGAACGACCACTGAACGGATCGTCCACGATGAGGTCCAGCGCCAGAGCGCGATGAACGTCACCGTACGCAATGTGATCACGAGCATGCGCCTGATCTCGACGGTCAATTGGGCGGAATGGTTCGAGAGCGTGAGCCTTGTCGATGCGGCTTTGCGCGCGGCGAGCAATTTCGCCGCCATGGATTTTCCGACCCGCGATCTTTACCGCCGCGCCATCGAGGAGGTGGCGCGCAATTCCGGGCGCGACGAGATCGAGGTCGCCCAGCTAGCGATTGCGGCGGCAAAGCAGGCCAGCGACGCGGCGGCGCGAACGAACCTGCCTTTGGATCGCGAATGCGATCCCGGCTATTACCTGATCTCGAAGGGCCGCCAGGGATTCGAACGACGCCTGAACAGCCGCGTTCCGCTTCGGCGGCGGCTTTTTCATGTGATTGCCGCAGGCGGCATATACAGCTACGCCGGGATGATCGCGCTGGTGGGCGCCGTCGTCCTGGGTTTCGGGCTGATCGGCACAGCTTACGGCGGCCTCAGCAGTTGGGCGATCGCATTGCTCACGATTCTCGGCGCCGCCCCCGCGTCGGACGTTGCGGTCGCTTTAATCAACCGTCTCATAACGCAGAATGTGGGTGCGGTGCCGCTACCCGCGCTCGAGCTTCGCGAAGGCGTGCCGGCGGATCTCAGGACCATCGTCGTCGTTCCCACGATGCTGACCACTCGAG
>JBAVMB010000057.1:0-1743 GCA_049689615.1 Allostellaceae bacterium | reverse complement strand
GCGTGGCCGCGAGCACCTGGCCGCGCGGTGCGACTTTGGCCTCGCCGCTGACCGACGGCGCGGTGGCTGGCGTGCCGGTCGCAGCCGCCGGCGCATTTGCGGCGGGTCCTGTCTTCGTCTGCTGCGTCGGCGCCGGCGGCGCCGGATAGAACCGTTCGCCGAAATACTGGAAGCCGATCAGAATTGCGATCGAAATGGCGATCGCTATGACCATGTTGCGCTGATCCATGTCAGCCCCGCGCCGGCGGCACCGGGTCGACACCCGATCCACCCCAAGGATGGCAGCGTGCGATGCGCTTCACGGCGAGCCACGTGCCGTGTGCCGCGCCGTGGAGGTGTACGGCTTCCGCGGCGTAGTGCGAGCAGCTCGGCCAATAGCGGCAATTGGCGCCTAGCACTGGCGCGATTAATAGCTGATAAGCGCGGATGAACACCTGCAGCACTAGGCTCACGGTGCGCCTCCGCCGTCGGCGCGATAGGCACCCACCTGTTTCAACGCGACTTCGAGATCGCCTACGAGGTCCGCAAACGGCCGCGTCAGCGTCGCCGTGCGCGCGATCAAAACGAAATCGTGTCCCGGCGCCGCGTGGCGGCCGATGACGCGATCCGCCGCTGCCCGCAGGCGACGGCGCGCGCGATTGCGCGCCACGGCGATGCCGACCTTCTTACTGGCGGTAAATCCGACCCGCGCCACATCAGCGCCCGCGTGCGGCGCCGCTTGCAGGATCAGTCCTGGCGTCACGTGCTTCCGGCGGCTCGCGGCAACCGCAAGGAATTCAACGCGCCGTTTCAGGCGCGCGATCTTGGTCATCGGCTGCGCCTCCCCGGCCGCAATCCCGCGCTAGGCCGATAGACGCTTGCGACCCTTGGCCCGACGGCTCGTCAGAACCCGGCGCCCGCCGACGGTCGCCATGCGCGCGCGGAAGCCGTGACGGCGCTTGCGGACGAGTTTGCTGGGCTGATATGTGCGCTTCACGGCGATGACTCCGGCGAGACTTCTCGCAAAATCGACGGCGCTGTATACGAGAGCGAGTGGCCTAAGTCAACGCTGCAGCCTCGCGTCAAATTGACTAAGCGAGGCAGGTCAAAGGCTTAGGATTGCCCGCCGGCACGGCCGGCGATGCCCTCGCGGAGGCGCATGAGCGAAGCTGGCAACGATCGGATCGGGGGCGGTTTGTCCGCCCGTCTGCTCGTGCTGACCGTGATTTTCGCCATGGCCAGCGTCCTTCTGGTTTTCCTGCCGTCGGTCACGCGCGAACGCACGTCCTATCTCGACGACCGGATCGATGCGGCGCATCTGGCGATTTTTGCCCTCGAAGCCACACCCAACTACATGGTTAGCAAGGAATTGTCGGACATGCTGCTCGCCCATGTCGGCGCCCACGGCATCGTCGTTCACATGGCCGACCGCACCCTCATCCTGGCGGAGGACATGCCGCCGTCGGTGGCGGCGACCTACGACCTGCGGACCGAATCCATGCTGCAGATGATGGGCGATACGATGGCGACGCTGTTCCACTCCGGCAAGCGCGAGGTGCGCATCCTCGGCGTGTCGCCCAAGGATCGCAACGTCACCGTCGAAGTCGTGCTCGACGAAGGGCCGTTGCGCCGCCAGCTGCTGCGGTTCGGCGCGCGCGTCTTCGCCATCTCGCTGGTCATATCGCTGATCACTGCGGCGCTGGTCTATCTGACGTTGCGCTGGCTGTTGGTCGCGCCGCTGCGCCGCATGACCACGAGCATGAT
>JBAVMB010000056.1:0-4518 GCA_049689615.1 Allostellaceae bacterium | reverse complement strand
GTCGGAAACCGAGCGCAAGATTGGTGCCTTTGCGGCCTTCGAGGTGTTTCAGATCGGGGAACGTGCCCGCCGGCTTAAGGACGTCGTGGACGATGACCTTCGACGTCATCGCTTCGACTTCGTCGGTCACGGCCGGCAGCTCGTCGTACTCCGCCACGATCAGCCGCGCCGCCTCCTCGGCAACATGCGGATCCTCGGCCAGCACGACGGCGACCGGTTCGCCGATATGCCGCACCTTGTCGATCGCCAGGATCGGCTGATCGTGGAAGGCCGGCCCATAATAGGGATTGGCGATCACTTGCCGGATTTCGTCGCTGACAAACACCGCATGGACGCCCGAAACCCCGCGTGCGGCTTCGACGTCGACGCGGCGGATGCGGCCGTGCGCCACGACGCTGCGGAAAATCTTGCCGTGCAGCATGCCGGGCAGCTGCAGATTATGGATGTAATCGGCGCGGCCGGTTACCTTGGCGCGGCCTTCGAGCCGCGGCAGCGAGCGCCCGACCTGGCCAGTCTTTGCCGTTGCGCTCATGCCGCACCGCCGCCTTGCGCCTGGGCCGCGCGCAACGCGCGTCCGACGAAGACTTTCACCAGCTGTTTCTTGTAGGCGACAGAACCGCGTGCATCGCCGACGACATCGGCCTCCTCGGCGGCCGCCGCGCCGGCGCGCGCGAACAGCGCATCATCGAGTGTGCGTCCGGCGATCGCTGCCTCAGCCGCCTTGAGGCGTACCGGCCGTTCGGTCGCGGCGCCGAGCACGACCCGCGGCGACTTGATGGTGCCACGGGAATCTCCCCAGGCAACGGCGACACCAAGCGCCGGCCAATCGTCGGCGGAGCGCGTGGTGCACTTGAGGTAAGCCGCGCGCTTGCCGCCAACCGGCGGAATTATCGCCTCGACGATCAGTTCGTCGCCCTTGCACTGGGTCTCATAGAGACCGGTTGTGAAGCCGTCGACCGGCACGGTGCGTTCGCCGTGCGGACCGGTGAGTACAAGCTCAGCGTCGAGTGCAATCAACACCGGCGGCAAGTCGCTGTGCGGATCGGCATGGGCGAGATGGCCGCCGAGCGTCGCCACATTGCGCACGCGCACGTTCGACAATGTCCGCAACGTGTGACCAATCACCGGACAATTGCGCCGCAGCTCGATCGAGCGTTCGAGCGAAGCGAGCCGTGCCATCGCACCGATGCGCAAGCTGCCGGCCGATTCGACGTGGATGCGTTCCAAGCGGTCGCCGGCAGCGCGCAGGCTGACCAGCCGCTTCGGTCGGAAGAAGCCAGACTTCATCAGCAGCATCAGAGCGGCGCCACCCGCCAACGGCCGCACCGCCGGGTCGTCCGGATCGAGCAGACTGAGCGCTTCGCTGAGCGACGACGGTTCGACAAGATCGAACGGCATCACGCGAACACCACCAAACCAGCCGGCTTCAGGCGATGGCGCGTGCCTCGGCCTCGCCCTCGCCGGCTTCCAAATCCTCGAGACGACGCTTTGCCGGCTCGATGCCCCACGCCCAAACGACGACGATCTGGATCACCAGCAGGCCAATCATCATCGCCAGCACGCCGGTGACGCCCCAGGTTTGGAACAGTGCAACCACCAGCAGCGGCGTGACGATCGTTGCGCCGCGGCCGAACATGTTGCAGATGCCATTCGCTCGCAGGCGAACCTCGGTTGGGAATAGTTCTGACGTATAGACGCCGTAGAGGATCGAAGTCAGCACATAGATGCCGACGATCAGCACGAAGCCGACGCCGAGAACCGCTTCGGGCTTCGTCATGAAGGGATAGATCGCGCCCAGGACGATGCACCAGACCGAACCGCCGATGATTGTGAGCTTGCGGCCGAGCCGGTCGGCAGCGAAGGCGCCGAGCGCACAGCCGATCAGCGAGCCGGAAACGATCACCAGCGTGTAAGTGAGCGATTGCGTCACGCTCATGCCCTGTTTGACGAAGAATGTCGGCAGCCAATTGACGAAGCCGAAGATCAACGCGTTGATGGTGATGAGCACGACGCTACCGACGATCATCAGCGGCAGCAGTTTCGGACCCGCGAGCGATGCCAGCGTGAAGGCTTCGAGCGGTTTGGCCGGTGCCGGTGGCGGCAGCGGCTTTCCACCTGATACCTCGCTTTCTATGCGCTGCAACAGCTCGTCGGCCTCTTTGATACGGCCTTGCGTCTCGAGCCAACGCGGCGATTCCGGCAGGTTCTTGCGCAGATACCAGACGATCAGCGCACCGATGCCGGCCACCACAAACAGCGGCCGCCAGCCGAAAGTAGGAATGACGAGCCGTGCCAGCACCGCCGTCACCGGCAAGCCGGAGACGACCACGAAAGCCATGAACGCCATCCACTTACCACGCGTCTGCGGCGGCACGAACTCGGTCATGGTGCCGTAGCCGACAACGATCTCAGCGCCGAGGCCGAAACCCATGACGAAGCGCAGCCCGTTGAGCCAGTTAATATCAGGCGCGACGGCCGCCGCCAGCGACGCCAGGCCGAAGATCATCAGGTTGAACTGATAGGTGAAGCGCCGCCCGTAGCGATCGCCAAGGAATCCCGCCGCCAGCGATCCCAGCGTCATGCCGATGAAGGTGAGCGACAGGAACCAGCCGTTTTGCGCCAGTGTGGAAAAGCCGGTCTTCACCGTCGTGCCCAGCACCGGACCGGCGATGTAGAGATCGTAACCATCGAAAAACATGCCGGCGCCGATCAGCCAGAAGATGCGATAGTGCCAGGCGGAAATCGGCAGGCGATCGAGACGAGCGCCGGAATTGGCCAGTGCTGACATCGGTGACCCCCTCCCTAAGATTTATTGTGTGCGGCTTTGCTGCCGTATTGCCTATAACGCTAGCGGAAACCTCAGCCGATTGCCATGGCACGGGTAAGGAACGCGATGGATACGGCCGCACAGACCAAGCTCGACGTCATCGAAACCGGCTCTGGCCGGGCCCTCGTTTTGCTGCATTCGCTGTTGTCGGATCGTGGCGCGTTTGATCGAGTGACTCCGCGCCTGGCGCGCGAACGCCGCGTAGTGCTGGTCGACCTGCCGGGATTCGGCGGATCGGCGCCGGCCGGTCCGCGGCTCGAGGATTTCGCCGACCGGATCGCGGAGAATTTACCACGTCTCGGCCTGACGTCGGCCGAAACCGACGTGCTCGGCAACGGCTTCGGCGGCTTTGTCGCCGTGACGCTGGCAGTGCGTCACGGCAGTAAGTTCGATCGCTTGGTTCTGGTCGACACCGGCGCGGCGATTCCCGAAGCCGGCAAACCGGCCTTTGAAAAGATGGCCACGGCGGTCGAAAGCAGCGGCATGGTGGCCGTGCTCGACGCCGCACTCGCGCGTATGTTCCCGACGGATTTTCTCGCGACGCATCCCGAAATCGCCGCTCAACGCCGCGCTGCGTTGTTGGCAATGAATCCGCAGCGTTTTGCCGCCGCGTGCCGTGCGCTCGCGGCGCTCGATCTGCGCGGCGCGATCAAATCGATCCGCAATCCGACGTTGGTCATCGTCGGCCTCAAGGACACTGCGACGCCGCCGGCGCTGTCGCACGAACTCGCCGCGACCATTCCCGGCGCGCAACTGGTCGAGATGCCGCATTGCGGGCATTCGCCGCACATCCAGGATCCGGAGGGGTTCTGGAATGCGTTGAAGCCGTTTCTCGGCCTCACTGGCTAACGCACCCAAGAAACCAAGCTAGAATCAATTATTTAGCCGTGACTTGACGGGACGGCGACAAGCGGGAATCAATAGGAACAATTCGTGAACATATGGATCTGGCCGGGAGGCTTCCCTATGGTGCAACGGCTGGAGCTTGCCGCGTTGAAGGCCCGTCTCGCGCTCGCCGCGGGAACGTCGCAAGCGAGCACACTGCCGCTGGGCGCCCTGCCCGCGCTGCCGCGGGCCGGCCTGCACGAGATTGCAGGCGATACGGCGGCGAGCGGCTTTGCCGCCACGCTTGCCGGAGCGCTCGCCGGCGGATACGGCCGCGTCCTGTGGTGCGCGCCCCTTGCGGCGCTGCGCGAAGCCGGCACGCTTTATGCGCCCGGCCTCACCGCCTGCGGACTCAATCCGGCGCGGCTCATCGTTGCCAGCCCGCGCCAAGCGCGCGATGCGTTATGGACGATGGAGGAAGCGCTGCGCGGCGGCATTTTTGCCGCGGTGATCGGCGAGGCCGAGATGCTGCCGCCGATCGCCGCGCGCCGTCTGCAGCTGGCAGCGGAAGCGCGCGCGACCACTGCACTGTTGCTGCTGCCATCGCGGGCACCCGGCGCCAGCGTCGGCATGACGCGCTGGCGCGCAACGTCGGCGCCTGGCAGCGCCTGGCATATCGAACTCGCGCGCTGTCGTAGCGGCGCATCCGGAACCTGGCTGGTGGAGTGGAACAATGCGACGCATCGCTTCGATCTGGTTGCCGTATCTGGCGAGCGACTTGGCGCGCCGGCATCGTCCAGACTGGACCAGCCGACCCCTGGCGCTGATTGCCGAGCAGGCGAAGCGCCTGTTCGTCGCCGCGCCTG
>JBAVMB010000055.1:0-1794 GCA_049689615.1 Allostellaceae bacterium | reverse complement strand
TTTGTTGTCCCGGCTCAGGCCTTCAGCCGGCCGACGGCGTTGGCGAGAATGAGATAGAGCTTGCCGACGTCGGCGGTGACGAAGGTCGTGCCGAGCACGTCGAGATGGTCGCAGGCGCGCGCCTGCGCCAGCAGGTTCTCGAACTGGTCGAGATAGCTCTGGGCGTGGCCGCGGAAGACCAGGTCGTCTTCGAATTTCTTCTTGATCGTAACCGTCGCCTGGCGCTCTTGCGCCTGCAGCAGGTGGCGGATGAAGACGCTGCGTTCGCCGGCGTGGAAGCGGCGCCAAATTGCCTCCGGCACCGGCTGGTCGAGCGCCTTGGTGATCTCGACCGAAAGCGACTGCAGCGCCTCGATCATATAGGTGGCACCGCGCAAGAAGGTTTCCTGCTGGTTGGCGAGCGACTGATCTTGCGCCCGCTTGGCGAGGCTGGTGGCCTCGTCGGCTACCTTGAGCATCGTATTGGTCTGCTCGCCGAACAACGCTGCCGCTTCGTTGGCGGTGCGGTTGATGTGTTCGGCCGCCGCCACCAGCGTCGCCGATTGCTTGTCGTAGCCCGAGATCACGTCACGCAGCTTCTCGACGGCGAGATCGGTCGCACCGTTGAGCTGCGCCGCATGGTCGGACAGCGCGGCGCGCACGCTCTCGAGCCGCTTGGTGGTGGCGTCGAGCGCGCCGTTGAGGTCGCGCAACTGGCGGCGCATGGTTTCGGCCGCCTTGTCGCCCTGTTCGGTCATCGCCGTGCCGGTCGCCGCGAGGCCGGCGAGCTGCGATTCCGCGATCGCGCCCATTTCCTGCAGCCGCCGCGCCACGGTGTCGGTCGCGCCGCCGATCGATGCGAAGTGCTCGTTGAGGACGTTGCGGGCCGCCTCGACACGCGTCACCGTACGCTCGATGGCGATGGCCAGCTGCTGCACCTGCTGGCCGAACAAGTTGCTGACTTCCTCGAGCTTGACGCGCGCCTCGTCGCCGGCGGCGACCACCATCAGGCTGCGTTCGCTGAAACGTGCGCCCAGCGTGTCGATCTGCGCCTCGGTGTTGCCGACTGCGTCGGAGATTTCCTCGGCGCGGCTGCGCAGCGCGTCGCCGGTCGCAGCCAAATGCTGTAGCGCCAGCTCGCTTACTTGGCCGAGGATGCGGCCCTGTTCGGCGAACACCTGGCCGACTTCCTCGGCACGGCCGACAGCACGGTCGCTCGCCTGGGTTAGCTCGCCGACGCCGATGCGCAGCGAGTTCTCGAACCGGCCGCCGAGATCGGCCAGGCCCTCGGCGCCGATCTTGAACTCGGCGAGATGGCGCGCCAGCGCACCGCCGACCGTGTCCGCTTGCGCGCCGATCGCCGACACCGCGTCGCGCAGCCGTTCGGCGTTGCTCTCGAAGGCCTGGCCGGCGCCGTGCGCGTTGCGCATCGCCAGCTCGGTGGCGTGCGCCAGATCCTCGGTATGTTGCTGCAGCTTGGCCTGGATCTGGCCGACCTCGGCACCGATCGCCTCGCGCGTGCGACTGAAACGGTCGAGTTCGCGGCCGAACGTCTCGCCCAACACCGCGACGCGCCGTTCGATCTCGTCGGTCGCCAGGCGCATGCCTTCGGCCTGCTGGCGGAGTGCGTCGCCGCCTTGGTTGAAGCGTACCGTGCTTTCGCCGATCGCCGCCGCGAGACGCCGCGCCTCGTCGTCGAAGCCGCTGCCTGCGCGCGCCAATCCGGTCTTGGCGTGCTCGGCGGCCAGCTCGATCTCGTTGACCCGTGCGCTCAGGCTGGCGCTGCCGGATTCGAGCGCAACGATGGCGTCACGG
>JBAVMB010000054.1:0-3039 GCA_049689615.1 Allostellaceae bacterium | reverse complement strand
CGGTGTCGCTGCCGTTGAAGCTCATGGTATTCGTGCTGGTCAACGGTTGGACGCTGGTGATCGGCTCATTGGCGCAAGGATTTTTCTCGTGAACCTGACCGGCGACCTCCTGGCGCTCGCCGCCAACCGCATGCTGGTCGAAGCGCTGATCCTGGTGAGCCCGCCGCTCGCGGCCGTGCTGCTGGTCGGCCTCGTGGTCAGCCTCATCCAGGTCGGCACGCGCATGACCGATCTGACGCTCGGCTTCGTGCCGCGGTTCGCCGTCATTCTGCTGGTTACGGCGCTGGCATTGCCGTGGATGGGTTCGCGGCTGTCGGCCTATTTCGTGGCCAGCGTGGCGCAGGCCGCTGACCGGCCCTAGGCACGGCCATGCTCGCCCTTACCAACGGCGACATCGCGCATTGGCTGGGCGTGCTGATTTGGCCGCTGCTGCGCGGCCTTGCCCTGTTCGCCTTCGCGCCGGCCTTCGGTTCGAGCGCGGTGCCGGCGCCGGTGAAGGTCGCGCTCGGTCTGGCAGTGGCGGCGATCATCGGCGGCGTTGCTGGACCGATGGCGCCGCTCGACCTGTCTTGGCAGACCGTAGCCCTGGTGTTCGAGCAGATTCTCGTGGGCGGCGCGATCGGTTTCGCCATGCGGGTGACGCTGTCGGTGATGGCGTTCGCGGGCGATCTGAGCGGGCTGCAGATGGGTTTCGGCTTTGCCACTCTGCTCAATCCTCAGATCGGCGTGCCGATGCCCGCGATGGCGGATTTCTTCGATCTGCTCGGCACCGTGCTGTTCCTGGCGATCGGTGGCCACCTGTTGCTGATCGCGGCGCTGGTCAAGAGTTTCCAGATCGTGCCCGTCGCCGCAACAATCGGGATCGCACCGGCCGGCTGGGGCGCGCTTGCGGCGTCCGGCGCGGCGCTGTTCCAGCTCGGCGTCATCCTGGCGCTACCGGTGGTCGCTGTCATGCTGGCGATCAACATCGCCATGGCGGTGGTGTCGCGCGTCGCGCCGCAGCTCAACATCATGTCGGTCGGCTTTGCAGTCTTTTTGTGGACAGGCATCGCGGCGACGGCGCTGCTAATGCCGTTCGTCGTGCCGACAGTCGAGCATTTGGTCGAGGTCGGCCTGCGCCTGATCGAGACGGCGCTGGGCGGCGGGTGAGCCATGGCAGACGATCAGGCATCCGAAAACAAAACCGAAGAGCCGACAGGCAGGCGCCTGAGCAAGGCGCGCGAGGAAGGCTCAATCGCGCGTTCGCGCGAGTTGCCGTCGGCGATCACGCTGATGACCGGCGCGGCAATCGTCTTCTGGGGTGGCACGGTCGCGGGGTCGCTTCTCGAACGGATGGTGGCCACGGGCCTCCGTATCGATCCGCTGCTCGGGCGCGATCCAGCACGGCTACTGGCCGGCGCATGGGTCGTCGTCAAGCCGGCGCTCGAGGTCATCATCGTCTTTGGCGGCGGCATTGCGGTGATCGGAACCTTGTCGGCGCTGCTGGTCGGCGGCCTGGTATTCTCCTGGCGGCCAGTGATGCCCGATCTGGCACGGCTCGATCCGATCCAAGGGTTCGCCCGGCTGTGGTCGCGCGAAGTGCTGGTCGAGATCGTCAAGTCAGTGATCAAGCTGCTTGGCGTCGCCGCCGTCGCCTATTGGTGGCTGCGCGGCGCGGCGCGCAATTTCGCCGACCTCGCCCGCGCCGGCTGGCCGGGCGGCCTGTGGCAGGCCGGCAACCTGCTCGGCCAACTCTTCCTGCTGACCTCGATCTCGCTGGCTATCGTTGTCCTGCTCGAAGTGCCGTACCGCATCTGGAGCCACCGGCAGGATCTGCGCATGAGCCGACAGGAGCTGCGCGACGAGGCGCGCGAAGTCGAGGGCAATCCCCAGACCAAGCGGCGCGTCAAGCAAATGCGTCGCAAGGTGGCGCGGGCGCGCATGATGAGTCAGGTGCCGAAAGCCGATGTCGTGCTCACCAATCCGACCCACGTGTCGGTTGCCTTGCAATACCAGCAGGGCACGATGCGGGCGCCGCGTCTGGTCGCCAAGGGCGCGGGGCTGGTGGCGCTACGTATCCGTGAGGTTGCCGCCGAGCACGATGTGCCGATCGTCGAGGCGCCGCCGCTGGCGCGGTCGCTGCACCGCTATGTCGAGATCGAGGACGAGGTGCCGGCGGCGCTTTATCGCGCGGTGGCCGAGGTCCTGGCATTCGTCTACCGGCTGCGCGCAGCGCGCGCTGCCGGCAAGCCCGAACCGGTAGCGTCGAGCGCCAACTTCGATCCACCCGCCGAACTGCGGGTCTAGGCTTTGCCGAGCGAGCGACGCGACGTCGCGGCCGTCTCGCCGCCGTTGGGACCATAGGAGCGATGCGTCTCGAGCCGCTGCAGCGTCGCCAGGCCGGCGCGGGAATGGCGCAGCATCTCGCCGGCGATGATGGCGTTGCCGCGGCCGAGCCGGCGGATTTCGGTCAGCAGCGCGCTCAGCTCGGAATTGCGGCCAAGCGGGCCCGGCACCACTTCGGCCAGCTGCTCGGCCAGCCCTTCGGTTTCGCCGGTAATGGCGGTCACGGCACCCAAATCGCCACGCAGCAGCGCCTCGCGGCCGCGGACGAGCTTGCGCTTCGTCTCGCGCAACAAGCCGATCAATCCGGAGGGAGCGAGCACCATGAGAATCTCCATCAAATCAAAGATGCATTTCGGCTTCGCCGTCGGCAGTAACCGCCGCGTGGATGACCTTCTGGCTCGACGGATTGCGCAGCGCGATGACGTCGCCGGCGCGGCCGTCCTGTTCGGCGACGACCGTGGTCTTCAGGGTGACGGCGCCATCGTGCAGGGTGACGAGCACCTTTTGATCGCGATGCACCAGGATCGGCGCCTCGAGCTGGGCGGCGAGGATCGGGCTCGCGGCCGGCAAGTTGGTGCG
Organism: Allostellaceae bacterium; assembly: GCA_049689615.1. Classification (GTDB taxonomy): domain Bacteria; phylum Pseudomonadota; class Alphaproteobacteria; order ATCC43930; family CGMCC-115725; genus REEB95. The sequence goes on along the minus strand of JBAVMB010000054.1, from coordinate 135 downwards.
CAGGAGCTTACCGATGGCGTCGGCCGGATCGTCGACCGGCGCGCTCGGCAGCGCTGCGGTGTCGATCCGGGCCAAGGTCAGGTCAGCCGCGGTGAGCGGCCGGTTAGGGGGCAGCGCCGCTGCAGCGACGACGAC
>JBAVMB010000053.1:0-8054 GCA_049689615.1 Allostellaceae bacterium | reverse complement strand
TCGGTTGGTACTCGAAAGGATTGCCTGGTTCGGCCGAGTTCCGTGCCGTGGTCAACCAGATCGCCGATCCCGCCAAAGTCAAGGCGATGATCGCTGAATTCTTCGCGCCGCTGATCGCGCGGCTGGCGGCTTAGATGGCGCTGCGCAGCCTCGCCCGCAAGCTCGGCGCTGCGCCGCCCGATCCGACACAAGTGCTTGCGGCGCTGCCGGAGCCGCTGGTGGTGGTCGACGCCGACGACCGCGTGTGTTTCGTCAATGCCGCCGCCGAGCAGCTCTTCGACACCGGCGCGGCGACGCTGATCGGCACCAACCTTGGCACCATGCTGCCGCAGGACGGACCGCTGTTCGCGCTGATCGCCAGCGTGCGCGAAACCGGCCACAGCGTATCGGAATATGGCGTCACGCTCGAAACGCCCCGATTGCCGGCGCGCTTCGTCGACATCCAGGCGGCGCCGTTGTCCGAGGCGGGCGATCGCGTGCTGCTCACGTTTCAGGAGCGCTCGATCGCCAACAAGATCGATCGCCAGCTGACGCATCGCAACGCCGCGCGCTCAGTGACGGCGATGGCGTCGATGCTCGCGCACGAGGTGAAGAATCCGCTGTCCGGCATCCGCGGCGCGGCGCAGCTGCTCGAACAGAACGTCAATGCCGCCGACCGCGAGCTGACACGGCTGATCTGCGAGGAGACTGACCGCATCTGCGCCCTGGTCGACCGCATGGACGTATTCTCCGACAGCCGGCCGCTCGAACGCACGGCCGTGAACATCCATGAAGTAATGGGCCGCGTGCGCAAGGCGGCGCAATCGGGCTTTGCGCGGCATGTGCAGATCACCGAGGTCTACGATCCGTCGCTGCCGTTCGTGCACGGCAACCGCGATCTGCTGATCCAGGTATTCATGAATTTGGTGAAGAACGCGGCGGAGGCGGTGCCGGAGCAGGGCGGTGAGATTGAGTTGCGGACGGCCTATCAGCATGGCGTGCGCTTGGCTGTCGCCGGCTCCGACAGCCGCGTTCATCTGCCCTTGGTGGTGTCGGTCACGGATAACGGCGGCGGTATTCCCGACGATCTGCGGCCGCACCTGTTCGATCCATTCGTCTCGACCAAGCGCAACGGCAATGGGCTCGGCCTCGCGCTCGTTGCCAAGGTCGTCGGCGATCACGGCGGTGTCATCGAGTTCGAAAGCGAGCCGCGCCGCACCGTGTTCCGCGTCTATCTGCCCGTGTCGCGCGACGCACCGAACGGAGCTTCGCCGTGAGCAGTCCGTCGACCATTCTCGTCGCCGATGACGACCGCGCCATCCGCACCGTGTTGAGCCAGGCGCTGGGACGGCTCGGCCACGTCGTGCGCACCACAAGCAACGCAGCGACGCTGTGGCGGTGGATCTCGGACGGCGAGGGCGATCTCGTTATCACCGACGTCGTCATGCCGGACGACAATGGGCTCGACATGGTGCCGCGCATCAAGAAGCTTCGGCCCGAGCTGCGCATCATCGTGATGAGTGCGCAGAACACACTGCTGACGGCGGTGAAAGCGACCGAGCGGGGCGCGTTCGAATATCTGCCGAAGCCGTTCGATCTGCGCGAACTGGTGGCACTGGTCGAGCGCGCGCTGACGACGCCACATAGCAACGGCGCGCTGGCGGCGCCGATGAACGGCGAAGAGGACGAGCAGCTACCGGTAATCGGCCGGTCGCCGGCGATGCAGGAAATCTACCGCGTGCTTGCGCGCCTGATGGGCACTGACCTGACAGTGATGATCACTGGCGAGAGCGGCACCGGCAAAGAACTGGTGGCGCGCGCGCTGCACGATTATGGCAAGCGGCGCAACGGCCCGTTCGTCGCGATCAATATGGCGGCAATCCCGCGCGAACTGATCGAGAGCGAGCTGTTCGGTCACGAGAAAGGGTCGTTCACCGGTGCCACGGCGCGCGGCGTCGGCCGTTTCGAGCAGGCGCAGGGCGGCACGCTATTTCTCGACGAGATTGGCGACATGCCCTTGGAGGCGCAGACCCGGCTGCTGCGCGTGCTGCAGCAGGGCGAATACACCACCGTCGGCGGCCGCACGCCGAGCCGCGCCGACGTGCGGATTATCGCGGCGACCCACCGCGATTTGCGCCAGGCAATCCGCCAGGGTCTGTTCCGCGAAGATTTGTTCTATCGCCTCAATGTCGTGCCGCTGCGGCTGCCGCCGTTGCGCGAGCGTACCGAGGACATTCCGGCGCTGGTGCGGCATTTCTTCCAGCTCGCGCACAACGAAGGGCTGCCGCTCAAGACTCTCGATCAGCCGGCGATGGAGCGGCTGAAATCCTATCGCTGGCCGGGCAATGTGCGCGAGCTCGAGAACCTGATTCGGCGCGTTGTGGCACTCTATTCGCAGGAAGTCATCGGTCTCGACGCCATCGAAGCCGAGCTGGCCGAAGCCGCGCCGCCGCCGGCGAACGCCACGCTCGAGGTGGCCACGAACGAAGGCCTCAGCGTCGCCGCCGAACGGCATTTGCGCGACTATTTCAACGCGCATAAGGGCAACTTGCCGCCAGCCGGTCTTTACGATCGCGTTCTGCGCGAGATCGAACGGCCGCTGATCCAGCTGACGCTCGGCGCGACCCGAGGCAACCAGTTGCGTGCCGCGCAACTGCTTGGTCTCAACCGCAATACACTGCGGAAGAAGATCCGCGAGCTCGAGATCGACGTCGGCCGCGGCGCAAAGTAGCGCCGCATCGCCGTTGTGTGGCGGAAATGGCTGCGCACGCGACGAACACGCACAAAATAATGGCGGATTATTAAGGGCTTGGGTTAGGGTGTTGCTTCGAAGCAACGCCGTGGCCGGGATGCAACGCCGGCTGGCGCGGCCAAATTTGAGCCAACGGGGCGGATGAGCGTTTCTCGCGAAGTAGTGTTATGGGCGCGCCGGGTGCGTCTGCCGCGGAAGCTCGCGGTTGCGCTCGCCATTGCCGCCGTACTGTCCGCGGTCGCCACCTTCGCCGCGATGCGCGGCATCCCGCCGTTCGATGCGCAGCCGCATCTCGATCAACTCATCCTCATCGTCAATCTCGTGCTGGTACTGCCGCTTGTCGCGGTGGTGGTTTGGCGATTGGTGCAAGTCTGGGCCGAGCGCCGCCGCGGCCTCGCCGGCTCGCGTCTGCATATCCGCCTGGTGGTGCTGTTCAGCCTCGTCGCGGTAATTCCGACCATCATTGTCGCGGTCTTTTCATATCTGCTGTTCAGCTTCGGCGTGCAGGCCTGGTTCAGCGAGCGCGTTCGTACTGCCCTGCAGGAATCGCTGGTCGTTGCCGAGGCCTACCTGCACGAGCACCAGCAGGCGATCCGCGCCGACGTCGTCAGCATGGCGAACGATCTCAATCGCGAAGCGGCGTTCCTGAGCATCAATCCCGACCGCCTCAATCAGGTGGTCAACGCACAGGCGGCGTTGCGTTCGCTCAACGAAGCGGTGGTGTTCGATAGCGGGGGGCACGTACTGGCGCGCACGGCACTGAGCTTCTCACTCGAGCTGCAGCCGATTCCGGTATGGGCCGTGCGCCAAGCGCAAGCCGGCGATGTCGCCGTGCTCACCAGCGACAATGACGACCGCGTGCGCGCTCTGATCCGGCTCAATCGGTTCGGCGACGTCTACCTATACGTGGGCCGCTACATCGATCCGACGGTGCTGGCGCACATGACGCAAACTCAGAGCGCCGTCACACAGTACGAAAAGCTGGAAGGCGAGCGCTCGGAATATCAGATCGCGTTCACCATGGTGTTCTTCGCCGTCGGCATTCTGCTGTTGACCGGCGCGGTGTGGGTCGGGCTGACCTTCGCCCAGCGGCTGGCGCGGCCGATGAGTTCGCTCATCGTCGCTGCCGAGCGGGTACGTGGCGGCGACCTTACCGCACGTCTGCCTATCGGCATGGGCGACGAAGAATTCGGCTCGCTGTTCCGCGCCTTCAACCGCATGACTCATCAGCTCGAAAGCCAGCAAAGTGAGCTGATCGAAGCCAACCGACAGCTCGATCAACGGCGGCGTTTCACCGAAGCCGTGCTGTCCGGTGTCTCGGCCGGCGTCATCGGTCTCGACCAGCATGCGCGCATCAACCTGCCGAACCGATCCGCGTCGGTGCTGTTGGGTGTCGATCTCGACCAGATGATCGGCCAGGATCTCGCAGACTCCGTGCCGGAGATGGCCAGCCTGCTCGACGAGGTCGGCCGCCGGCCCGAGCGTCTGGCGCAATCGCAGATTCAGCTGGCGCGCGATGGCCATATGGCGGTGCTGCTGGTGCGCATCGCCGCCGAGCGCATCGACGGCGAGATCAAGGGCTATGTCGTCACCTTCGACGACGTCACCAGCCTGATTGCGGCGCAGCGCAAAGCAGCTTGGTCGGACGTGGCGCGCCGTATCGCGCACGAGATCAAGAATCCGCTGACGCCGATCCAGCTTTCTGCCGAGCGCCTGAAGCGCAAATACACGGCCGAGATCCGCACGGACCCCGATACTTTCGCGATCTGCACCGATACGATCATCCGGCACGTCGGCGACATCGGTCGCATGGTCGACGAATTTTCGTCGTTCGCGCGGATGCCGGCTCCGGTGCTGCGCGACGAGGATTTGACCGAGCTCGTCCGGCGTGCAGCGTTCCTGCAACGCACCGCCAGCCCCGAAATCCGCTTCGATCTCGACCTGCCGTCGTCGCCGGTGCGCTTGTTATGCGACGGCCGCCAGGTCAGCCAGGCCCTGATCAATATCCTGAAAAACGGGACCGAGGCGATCCAGGCGCGCAGCGCCGGCGCGGCGCCAGGTCACATCGGTATCCGCATGGCCGACGCCGATGGCGGCGTCTCCGTCGCGGTGGAGGACAATGGGGTCGGCCTGCCGCACCAGGAACGCGACCGGCTGACCGAGCCTTACGTCACGACGCGCGCCGGCGGCACCGGCTTGGGTCTGGCAATCGTCAAGAAGATCATGGAAGACCACGGCGGCGAGCTGCGCCTCGAGGATTGCGAAGGCGGCGGCGCGCGCGTGACCTTGTTGTTCGTACGCGGCGACGCACGCGTCGCCGAAGCAGACGAGACCGAACGCGTCAAGCGGGAGGGCACCCATGGCGCATGACATTCTGGTTGTCGACGACGAGGCTGACATCCGGGCGCTGATTTGCGGCGTTCTCAGCGACGAGGGTTATGAGACGCGCGAGGCTGCCACCAGTACCGAGGCGCTGGCCTCGATCCGCACGCGCCGGCCGACGCTGGTCGTGCTCGACATTTGGCTGCAGGGCAGCGAACTCGACGGCATCGAAATTCTCAAAGTGGTAAAGCGCGAATGGCCGACTTTGCCGGTCGTGATGATCTCTGGTCATGGCACGATTGAAACCGCGGTCGCCGCGATCAAAGTCGGCGCGTACGATTTCATCGAGAAACCGTTCAAGGCGGATCGGCTGCTGCATATCCTCGACCGGGCGATTGAGGCCAGCCGGTTGCGGCGCGAAAACGAGGAATTGAAACAACGAGCTGGCGCCGACGAGGAGCTGGTCGGACGCTCGCATCAGATAGCGCAGTTGCGTCAGCAGGTCGACCGCGTTGCCGCCACCAACAGTCGCGTGCTGATTACCGGCGCGCCGGGCACCGGCAAGGATATCGTGGCGCGATTGCTGCACGCCCGGTCCAAACGCGCACGCGGTCCATTCGTGACGTTGAGCTGTGCGACTATGCGGCCGGAGCGGTTCGAAAGTGAGCTGTTCGGCGCCGAGCCCGGCGCCGATGGCGACAATAGCCCGCGCAAGGTCGGAACGTTCGAAGAGGCGCATAGCGGCACGCTGTTCCTTGATGAAGTCGCCGACATGCCGCTCGAAACGCAGGGCAAGATCGTGCGCGCGCTGCAGGAGCAGACGTTCGAGCGCGTCGGCGGTGGCCGGGTCAAGGTCGACGTCCGCGTTATCGCCTCGACCAATCGTGACCTGCCGAGCGACATCGCCACCGGCCGGTTCCGCGAAGACCTTTACTATCGTCTCGCCGTGGTGCCGCTGTCGGTGCCTCCGCTGCGAGATCGCGCCGAAGACATACCGGAACTGGCGCGGCATCTGATGGTGCGGGCGGCCGAGGCGGCGCGCGTGCCGCCGCGTGTCTTCGGCGAGGACGCGATGGCTGCGCTGCAAGCCTACGAGTGGCCGGGCAACGTGCGTCAATTGCGCAACGCCATCGATTGGGTGCTGATCATGACGCCGGGCGATGCGCGTGAGCCTATCCGCGCCGACAACCTGCCGCCGGAAATCACCACGCTCGCGCCAGCCGTGGTCAAATGGGACAAGGGTGGAGAGCTCATGGGCCTACCGCTGCGCGATGCGCGCGAAATGTTCGAGCGCGAGTATCTCATGGCCCAGGTTACGCGCTTCGGCGGCAATATCTCGCGCACCGCGGCCTTCGTCGGGATGGAGCGCTCGGCGCTCCATCGCAAGCTCAAGTCGCTCGGCGTCGGCGGCAACGGCGACCGCGTACAGAACCTCGACGCCTGATCATTTCTCTGGATTCTCACAATGTCGCGTATCGCCTATGTCAATGGCCGCTACCTTCCGCACCGTCAAGCCTGTGTCCATATCGAGGATCGCGGTTTTCAATTCGCCGACGGCGTCTATGAGGTCATCGCCGTCAAAAACGGGGGTTTCGTCGACGAGACGCCGCATCTCGTGCGGCTGCACCGTTCGCTCGCCGAGCTGCGCATCGCGCCGCCGATGTCGGATGAGGCGTTGAAAGCGGTGATGCGCGAGACCGTGCGCCGCAATCGCATTGTCGATGGCATCATCTATATCCAGATCACCCGCGGCGCCGCGCCGCGCGATTTCTCGTTTCCCCCGGGCGCACGTCCGAGCCTGGTCATGACGGCGCGGAACCAGCGGCCGCTCGATCCGAAGATCCTCGAGCGCGGCGTGCGCGTCGTCACCGTGCCCGACATCCGCTGGGCGCGTCCCGACATCAAATCGGTTGCGCTACTGCCGAATGCGCTCGGCAAGCAGCACGCCCGCGAGGCCGGTGCCTATGAAGCTTGGCAGGTCGATCGCGAAGGCAATGTCACCGAAGGCACGTCGAGCAATGCCTGGATCGTCACGGCCAACGACGAAATCGTCACCCGCCAGGCCGACACGGCAATTCTCAACGGCGTCACGCGGCTCGGCGTGCTCAAGGTGGCGGGCACGGCCGGGCTCAAGTTGGTTGAGCGACCGTTCAGCGTCGCCGAGGCCAAGGCAGCGCGAGAAGCCTTCCTCACCAGCACGACCAATTTCGTCGTGCCGATCGTGCGCATCGACGAGGCGACGGTGGGCGAGGGGAAGCCGGGTGAATTCGTCCGCCGCCTGCGCGCGCTGTACACGAAATTCGCGCTCGGAGACGTGGCGCGGTGACGACGAAGCCGCGTGCGATCATCTTCGACTGGGACAACACCCTGGTCGATACCTGGGAGACGATCCACGAAGCGCTGGTCGGCACGCTCGAACGTATGGGGCATGCGCCGTGGACGCTCGCCGAAACCAAGTCGCGCGTCGCCCGCAGCCTGAGACACAGCTTTCCCGATCTATTCGGCGCACGTTGGGAAGAGGCGCGACGGATCTACCTCGACAATTACGCCGCCATTCATCTCGAGCGTCTGGCGGCGTTGCCGGGCGCTGCCACGATGCTCGGCTCGCTGCATGATGCGGGCTATTACCTTGCCGTCGTCAGCAACAAGACGGGGGCGTCGCTCAGGACAGAAGCGGCGCATATCGGCTGGGATCGCTATTTCCGCCGCCTTGTCGGCGCCGGCGACGCGCAAGCCGACAAGCCCGATCCGGCCGCGTTCGCGGTTGCCCTCGAAGGTAGCGGCATCGCACCCAGCCGCAGGGTCTGGTACGTCGGCGATACGGCGCTCGACATGCAAAGTGCACATCGCGCCGGTCTCACCGGCGTTCTTCTGGGCGAGCCGCATTCGCCGGTCGCCGAGCTCGCTAAGTTCCCGCCCGATATGCGATTTCCGGATTGTGACACCTTCTCCCGCCACCTCGGCGGCATGTGAATTCCCATCCCCGCCGGGGTCTGTTATC
>JBAVMB010000052.1:0-2554 GCA_049689615.1 Allostellaceae bacterium | reverse complement strand
GCCCTATCTCATCCGGCCGTTCGCGCACGGCGCCGACTTGGTCGTGCATTCGGCGACCAAATGGCTCGGCGGCCACGGCGTTGCCATCGGCGGCGCGCTGGTCGACAGCGGCAATTTCGACTGGGCGGTATCGGGTAAATTCCCGACACTGAGCGAGCCTTATGACGGCTATCACGGCATCGACTTCGCAGAGGAGTTTGGGCCGCAGGCCTTCATCATGCGCGCGCGGATGGAAGGCTTGCGCGACTTCGGCGGCTGCATGAGCCCGACTAATGCGTTCTATATCCTCCAAGGCGTCGAGACGCTGCCGCTGCGCATGGCGCGGCACGTGGAAAATACGCGCCAGGTGCTCGCATTCCTGAAAGCGGCGCCGCAAGTGACATGGGTATGCCATCCCGACCTGCCCGAGCATCCCGACCATGCGCTCGCGCAGCGGCTTTATCCCAAGGGCGCAGGCTCAATCGTTAGCTTCGGCATCAAGGGTGGACGTGACGCCGGCAAGTGGTTTGTCGATAGCCTGCAATTAATCTCGCACCTTGCCAACGTCGGCGACGCCAAGACGCTGGTCATACATCCCGCGAGCACGACGCATCAACAGATGAGCGCCGCCGACCTCAAGGCCGCCGGCGTCGGCGAGGACATGATCCGGCTCTCGGTCGGGCTCGAGGATTTCGCCGACATCGCCGAAGACCTCAGCCGCGCGCTGCGCGCCTCGCAGAAAGCCGTGCCAAAGGCGGCGGAATAGATGGATTTTGCCATCGTCGGCCAGCAGATTTTCGCCGGCACCGGCGGCCGCGCCTTCGACACGAATTTGCCGACTGTCGTTCTGCTGCACGGCGCCGGAATGAATCACACGATCTGGGCGCTGCAGGCGCGTGCGCTCGCGCATCACGGCCGCAACGTTCTGGCGATGGACTTTCCCGGCCACGGCGGCAGCGCCGGGCCGGCGCTCGAGACCATCGAGGCGTTGGCCGACTGGCTGTTGCGTGCGTTGCAGACGCTGAACGTCGCGCGCTTCCGGCTTGCCGGACACAGCATGGGCTCGCTGGTGGCGCTCGAAGCCGCGTCGCGCGCCGGTGCGGCCTGCGAGGCGGTGGCGCTGCTCGGATTCGTGCCGGAAATGCGCGTCCATCCTGATCTGCTCGGCGCGGCACGCAGCGGCGCCCATCTCGCGTCGGAGTTGATCGTCGCCCGGGGCTTCGACCTCAAGAACCTGACCGGCGGCAATCCAGCACCGGGTATGTTCCTGCCTGACGCGGCGCTGCGCCTGATTGAACACACGCCGGCAGCGAGTCTGGCCGCCGATCTAGCGGCATGCGACCGTTATGCCGGCGCCGCCGCGGCCGCCAGCGCCGTGCGCTGTCCGGTGCTGCTGCTGTCGGGTGTACAAGATCGGATGACGCCGGCGGCGAAGGCCGACGGATTCTCTGGACACTTTTCACAAGGACGCAGCGTCGTCCTGCCTAGCTGCGGTCATATGCTGATGATCGAGCAACCGGTCGTCGTGCTCGATTCGCTGCGCACGATCCTCTGACGCGACTCGCGGCGCGCGTTGACGCGCCCGAAGGGATAAGCGACCCTTCCGCGCGCGCGGGAGAACTTTTTTTGGAGTCGTCGGGCGCGATGCGACGCTGGCTATCTGGGCCGGTGCTGGCCGTTGGTTGGATCGTGCTATGCGCGCTGTTCATCCAGTTCTTTGCCGGTTGGCGAACGGTGTTGGTATTGCCGCCGCTGTCGCTGGCGGCGATCGTCATCTGGGTCGTGCTGCCGGCGTTGCTCATCTGGGGCGCGACGGTGGTGCGCAGCCACGCCGCCGAATTCGCCACGGTTTCGGCGCGGCTCGCCGATCAGCTCGATCGGCTCTATTCGCCGTCGGAAGAACGCGACCGCCGCGCGCATGAGGCGCTTAATGCCTTGCGGCGCCAGGCCGAGGACCTGGCCGGTGCGGTCGATCAGACGGTGCAGCGCATCGAAAGTGCGGCCGACAATCTCGGCGCGAGACTCAATGATTCAATGCGCACCGTCAACGCCGCGATGGAACGCGCCGAATACGCGCGCAGTGATCTTGACCAGGCGGTGGGGCCGATCGGCCGCCTAGTGGAAACCCTCTCGGCCGAGGCGGCGGCACTCGAGCGCGCCGTCAGCCGCGACCTCGACGACGTCGCCAAGCGCCTAGCGACGCACGTCGAAGATGTCGAGCAAGCGGTCGAGCGTGCGGTCGAGACAGGCGGCAAGCGCGCCGAAGCACGCGGCGCCGAGATCGAACGCAACCTCGCCCAGGCGCTGGAACGCGTCGGCAGCAATGCGACATCCGAGTTCGAGCGCGCCACCGAACGGCTGACGCGCGACGCGACTCTGGCCGCGGGCCGCATTGCCAGCGAGGCCGACGCCGTTCGCACGGCGCTCGGCCGCGGCACCGACGACGCCGTAGCGCGCTTTAACGCGGAAGCGAAGGCGATCGGTGGCCGGCTCGACGAGGCCGCCCGGAACCTCGATGCCGCATCGGAGCGTATCGCCAGTCAAACTACGGCGGCCGTGGCGCCCGCCGCCGCTG
>JBAVMB010000051.1:0-8177 GCA_049689615.1 Allostellaceae bacterium | reverse complement strand
CTGACGCACGTCAAGCGGCGCTCGCCTTGCCCAACGTCATCACCGCGCTCGGCGGCAAGACGCCGCGCAAGACGATCGTCGTGCCAAATCGGATCGTCAATGTCGTGGTCTAGGCGCAACATCCTGGCGGCGCTCGCCGCAGCACCGCTTGCCGGCTGCGGATTTCATCCGCTCTATGGCGGTCGCACCGCCGGCGAATACGATCCGCGGCTCGCGGCCATCAAGGTCGCGCCAATTCCCGATCGCGAAGGCCAGATGCTCGAACTGGCACTGCGCGAGAAGCTCAATCCGCGCGGCGTGACCGCGCCCACACGGTATTCGTTGACGGTAACCCTGAAGCTGACCCAGTCCGACCTCGGCATCCAACGCAATGCCACTTCGACCCGCTCCGAGATCAACGCCGCCGCGAGCTACCTCCTGAGTGGCGGCGGCACCAACGTCACCGGCAACAGCCGTACCGTCACCGCCTTCAATTTGCAGGACGATGCGTGGGCGGCGACCGTCGCCGATAAGGACGCGCGCGAGCGTGCCATCGCGGATCTGGCGGACGCCATCTATATGCAGCTGTCGCTGTGGTCGCAGCGGCAGACGGCCGCGCGTTGAGGCAGTGAAACTCGAATCCCGCCGCATCGAGTCATTCCTCGCGGCGCCCGATCCCGCCATTCGCGCCTGTCTGATTTACGGCCCGGATCGCGGCTTGGTCAGCGAGCGGGCGGCGCGGCTCGCGCGTACGATCGTCCCCGATCCGAAAGATGCGTTCCGCGTCGCGGCCGTAGCGGCCGATTCATTGCTCGCGGAACCGACCAGGCTCTACGACGAGGCGGCGCAGCTGTCGCTGATGGGTGGCAGGCGCCTGGTGCACGTGACCGATGCCGGAGATGCCGTTGGCGCGTTGTTCGCGCGCTATGTCGCCGATCCACCGGCGGGCGACGGTTTTGTCGTGGTCGAGGGCGGCGATTTGAAGCCGCGTTCGAGCCTGCGCCGCGCTTTCGAGGGCGCCAAGAATGCCGTCGCGATCGCCTGCTATCTCGACGGACCGCGCGAAATCGAGACCCTGGTGCGGGAGATTGCGCGCGCGCATCGCATCACCTTGGCACCCGACGCGCTGCCGTATCTAGTGTCGTCGCTCGGCGGCGACCGCGCCTTGAGCCGCCAGGAGCTCGAAAAGCTCGCGCTTTATGCCGGCGACGGGGGCACCGTGTCGCTTGAGGAGGCAGCGTCTCTCGTCGGCGACAGCGCCGACCTGTCGCCCGACGACGCCGTCCTCGCTGCCGCCGAGGGCAAGCCCGCTGCCTGCGAACGCGCGCTGGCGCGGGCGCTCGCTGAGGGCGAAGCGCCGGTTCGCATCCTGCGCGCCACTCAACGGCATTTCGCGCAGCTTCACCGGGTCGCGGCGCGGTTGGACGATGGAATTGGCGTGGATGAGGCGATCGCGGCAATGCGTCCGCCAGTGTTCTTTAAATTTAAAGATAGTTTCAAGCGCCAATTGCGGCTTTGGCCCGCACGACGCGCCGCCGCCGTGTTGGCAGCGCTCGTCGAAGCTGAGCGCCAAGCTAAATCGTCCGGCATGAAGGATGAAACTATCTGCCGCGCGGCGCTGCTGCGGATCGCCCGCGGTGCCATGCAGGCCGGCGCATAAAATTTTCACGGCGACGATAGCGATCATTTGATCACTTCGGCCGAATCTGTGGCAGGATACTCATACCAGGGCAGGCGTAGCGTACCCGGAGAGGAATTGTGTTCGGGGAGAGTTGCCTATGGACATGTCGGAAATCGATTTGGTGGTCGATTGGCTGGACTTCATCGAGGAATGGCTGACGGCAAAACAATATCCCGAGGCGTCGCACATCGTTAGTGTCGCCAAGCTGTCGCTCGAAGACGCCCGGAAAGGGTTGATGGCGAACAAAGCCGCCTGAGTTGGCGGCATTCGTCTCAGTCGAACGGCCGACCGTTTTTGTGCAGGAAGATCCGCTTGGCCGCGGCATCGTGCGTGCCACGAATGTCATCGTCGGGATACGTGACCTCGTCCGGCACGTTACGGTCGCCGACTTCGAGATAGATCACATCGCGCGCGGTGCGATTGACCAGATGATGCGCGTCGCCTGAACCCGCCTTGAAACCGGCGCACATGCCGGGCTCGAGCGGCGTTTCCCCGGCATCGGTCACTAACGCCGGCTCGCCTTCGAGGATGTAGATGAATTCGTCCTGCGCCGAATGGGCGTGCCGCAGCGCCGAGATCGCGCCGGGCACCAGCCGCGTCAGGTTGGCGCCGAAATTCTTGAGGCCGAAAACGTCGCCCAACGGGCGCTTCTGCCGGCCGAGCACGCGCGAATAGTACGGCTCGGGATAGGCGGACGGTTTCGCATTGGGCGTGACGGCGGCGGCGACAACGGCAACCGGCGGCTTCGCGGCCATTGCCTCAGGGCCGCGCACGCAGCCGGTTGAGAACCTCGTCGAGCTGATCAAGCGAGGCGTAGCGGATGGTAAGCGCGCCGCGCTTGCCGTCGAACGCAATCTCGACCTTGAGACCCAGCGCCTCCGATAGCTCGCGTTCGAGCGCGACGATGTTGGCGTCGCGCCTGCGGCCGCCACGCGGCTTATGGGTGATGAATTGCGCCTCTTCCGGCGGCTTCGCGGCGCGTTCAGTTTCGCGCACGCTGAGGTCGTCGCGCACGATCATCTGCGCCAGCGTCAGCGCTCTATCGGCCTCGAGCCCGACCAGCGCGCGCGCATGGCCCATGCTCAGTCGGCCGTCGGAGACCATGTCCTTTATCTCCTGCGGCAACATCAGCAAGCGCAGCAGGTTGGCGATGTGGCTGCGGCTCTTGCCGAGCGCCGTCGCCAGCGCCTCTTGCGTGTGGCCGAACTCGTCGATTAGTCGCTTATAGCCCTGCGCTTCCTCGATGGCGTTGAGGTCGCTGCGCTGGATGTTCTCGACCAGCGCGATCTCGAGCGCCTCGCGATCGCCGATCTCCTTCACGACCACCGGCACTTCGTGCAGCTGCGCACGCTGCGCCGCGCGCCAGCGGCGCTCGCCGGCGAGGATCTCGAATGCGCCGGCGAATTTCGGATGCGGCCGTACCAGCAGCGGCTGCAGAATGCCTTGCGCCACGATGCTTTCGACCAACGCGCTCAGCTCGTTCTCGTCGAAATTGCGCCGCGGCTGGAACCAGCCGGGATAGATCTGGTCGATCGGCACCGTGCGCGCACCCTTCGCGGGCACAGCCGTATCGCGTTCGGGCGCAGATGCCTCCTCGCCAAGCAGCGCCGACAGCCCGCGCCCCAATCCGCGTTTCTCGCTCATGATGCAATCCGTTCGAGCAGCGAGCGTTCGCGCTTGAGCACTTCGCCCGCAAGGTGGACGTAAGCCTGCGCGCCGGGACAGCGGAAATCGTAGAGCAGCACCGGCTTGCCGTGCGACGGCGCTTCGGAGATGCGCACGTTTCTGGGAATCACGGTTTCATACACTTTCGCGCCGAAATGGCCGCGCACGTCGGCGGCAACCAAATCAGAGAGATTGTTGCGCCGGTCGAACATGGTCAGCACCACACCCTGAATCTCGAGCGCCGAGTTGAACTTGCCTTTCACCCGCTCGATCGTCTTGACCAGATGCGACAGACCCTCGAGTGCATAGAATTCGCATTGCAGCGGCACCAGCACGGCGTGCGCCGCGACCAGCGCGTTGAGCGTCAGCAAGCCGAGCGACGGTGGACAATCGATCAGCACATACCGGAACTGGCCGAGCTTGCCGGCGAGCGCGTCGCGTAGCCGATATTCGCGGCGATCGGCATCAACCAGCTCGAGCTCGGCGCCCGACAGATCGACGGAGGCCGGCACGATGGCAAGCCGCGGCACCGCGGTTTGCACCACCGCCGCGCCGAGATCACGCGCGCCCAGCAGCACGTCGTAGCTCGTCACGGTTCTCGCCTGGCGCGAAATGCCGAGGCCGGTCGAAGCGTTGCCCTGCGGATCGAAATCCACCAGCAGCACGGCTTCGCCGGCGGCGGCCAGTGCGGTGGCGAGATTGATCGCGGTCGTGGTCTTGCCGACGCCGCCTTTCTGGTTGGCGATGGCGATGACGCGGGCCGGCGCCGCGGGACCGGTTGCGGGGTGCAGCTCGGCGGTTTGCGCCATCGGTTCCATCAAGGCCCCTCAAGACGCAGGATTCGACCGGTTGGATCACTCCGGCTCGGCAAAATCCCCGCCTTCATGTTCAGCGCCGCTGGCAAGTGGGTCAATTCCTCCTCGATCCCCTTGCCCTTCAAGAATAAGCATATAGTGTGGGGTCCGCGGAATTTGTCCACCATTAGTAGTAGATTATCCACAGTTGCAACGGCGCGGGCGACGATGACGTCGGCTGCAATTGGCGCCAAACGCTCGACTCGCTGAGCATGGATAGTAACGGGCGCGGCGGTTACGCGCTGCGCCTCGCGCAGGAAAGCCGCCTTGCGCTGGTCGCTCTCGATCAGATGGACGTCGGGTACGCCGAGGATCGACAGGACCAAACCAGGCAACCCCGCCCCACTGCCAACATCGACCACGACTCGGGCGCTCTCGGGTAGCAGCGGCAGTAATTGAGCCGAATCGAAAATATGGCGCCGCCAAACGTCACCGATCGTGTTTGGCCCGACCAGATTGATCCTGCGGTTCCAGGCGGTCAGCAGACCAACATAGGCCCGCAGCCGTTCGAGGGTTTCACGTGGAACGGCCGCGAGCTTCGCGAAGCTTTCGGGTGTTAGTCGGGTCGAGACCGGTCGGTCGTTGACCTGAAGCATCATGCCGCCGGCCGTCGCACGTGGCGCAATAACGCCACCAATGCCGCCGGCGTTACCCCTGAAACGCGCGCCGCCGCACCCAGGGTTCCCGGTCGGCAGGCCCGGAGTTTGCCGCGGATTTCGGCCGATAGCGAGCCGATGGCGTCGTAATCCAAATCGTGCGGCAGCTTCAGCGCTTCGTCGCGGCGGAAGGCCGCGATTTCCTCCGCCTGGCGCTCGAGATAGCCCGAATACCGGCCATCGATTTCGAGTTGTTCGGCAATCGGCCGGGGAATGGCTGAAAGTTCGGGCCAGATTGCTGCCAGCCGTGCGAGATCGATTCCTGGATAACCCAGCAAATCCGCGGCGGAGCGGCGAATGCCGTCGGCGTTGATCGTCAAACCATGGCGGCGCAATTCGCTGGGAGTCATGGACAATCGACCGATCTGCACACGGGCGTGTTCTAGCGCTTCAGCCTTAGCGCCATAGGCTGAACGTCGTTCTGCGCTCACACAGCCGAGTGCCATGCCGACAGGCGTCAGCCTCTGGTCGGCATTGTCCGCGCGTAGGACCAACCGGTATTCGGCCCGCGAAGTGAACATACGGTACGGCTCGCTTGTTCCACGTGAAACAAGATCGTCGATCAATACGCCGATATAGGCGCTGGCACGATCGAGGACGAACTCCCGGCCGCTATTGCCGGCGAGCAATGCGGCATTCAGACCGGCGACCAGGCCTTGTGCTGCAGCCTCTTCATAGCCGGTCGTGCCATTGATCTGGCCGGCCAGGAAAAGCCCAGGAATTCTGCGGGTTTCAAGGGTCGGCTGGAGCTCACGCGGGTCGACGAAATCGTATTCGATGGCATATCCTGGCCGCACCATCCGGGCGCGCTCCAAGCCGGGAATGGTCGTGAGGAGCTCAATCTGGATATCGACCGGTAGCGAGGTCGAGACGCCATTAGGATAAATGGTGTCATCGTCGAGCCCTTCCGGCTCGAGAAAGATCTGGTGCCGCTCACGTTCGGCGAACCGTACCACCTTGTCCTCGATCGACGGGCAATAGCGTGGGCCGACGCTGTCGATCTGTCCGGAATACATCGGCGCCCGGTGCAGATTCGCCCGGATTAGGGCATGGCTTGCTGGCGTCGTCGCGGTGGCGTGGCAGACGATCTGCGGCGTGGCAATGCGGCCGGTCAGGAAAGAGAACGGTTCCGGCGGATCGTCGCCGGGCTGGGGCTCAAGCCCGGCCCAATCGATCGTTTTGCCGTCGAGCCGCGGCGGCGTGCCGGTCTTGAGGCGGCCCAAGGCAAACCCGGCGTGAGCCAGGCTTTGCGCCAAGCGTACCGACGGTCTCTCGCCGATTCGGCCGGCCGCGGTCTTGGCCTCGCCGATATGGATAAGGCCGCGGAGGAACGTCCCGGTTGTGATCACCACCGCGCCCGCCGAAAGGTTCCCGCCGGCGGCGGTTTCGACTCCGGCACAGCGGCCATTGCGGTCAAAGATCAGCGCCGCCGCCTCGCCTTCGCGGATCTCAAGACCGGACCGTGCCGCCAGCATATCCTGCATCGCCTGGCGATAAAGCTTGCGATCCGCCTGGGCCCGCGGTCCGCGCACAGCCGGACCCTTGCTGCGATTCAGCATCCGAAACTGGATGCCGGCCCGGTCGGCCGCGCGCGCCATCACGCCGTCGAGGGCATCGATTTCGCGGACCAAATGTCCCTTCGCCAACCCACCGATCGCGGGATTACAGGACATCTCACCGATGGTCGAATGGCGATGCGTCAGCAGCAACGTGCGCGCGCCGAGTCGCGCCGCAGCATCAGCCGCCTCGCAACCGGCGTGGCCGCCGCCAATGACAATCACGTCGTACCGATGCATTGCGGCAATCTACGGAGCGAGCCGCGGCGAGTAAAGCCGAGCACGGTATGGTTTCACGTGAAACACCATGTGCGAGTCGAAAATGGGGTGGTCCAGTAATACCAAATCGTGATATCACGAATCGCAATA
Organism: Allostellaceae bacterium; assembly: GCA_049689615.1. Taxonomy (GTDB): domain Bacteria; phylum Pseudomonadota; class Alphaproteobacteria; order ATCC43930; family CGMCC-115725; genus REEB95. The sequence goes on along the minus strand of JBAVMB010000051.1, from coordinate 1,417 downwards.
TCTTGACCGTTCACCGAGATGTCATGCAGTAGTCAAACAATATTAATCGGCAGCTGCGCCGCTTGTCCGACATCTGGTGGTTTAAGACCGATTCGACCTCGGAACGTCTCGCGAACTAATACTATATACTGTGGTATTAACGCTGTAAAATCACGAAATGTTCGCGTTTTTGACTCACTTTCACTTGCCGATACAGAACTCGCGGAACACGACATCGAGCAGATCCTCGACACCGACCCGGCCAGTGATACGGCCAAGCGCCCCCACCGCCTGGCGCAATTCCTCGGCCGCAAGTTCGGGTGCGCCGGCGCGCGGATAGCGATCGAGCGCAACGCATGCGGTTTCGAGTGCTTGGCGATGGCGTGCGCGCGTAATCAACGGCGCCGACTCGCCGCCGAATCGGCGTGCGATCTCGCTACCGAGGCGGACTTCGAGCGCCGCCAAGCCTGCGCCCGTCACCACTGAGATTTTCACCGCCGGTCCGGCGCCGAGTGCGTCGGCCCAGGCCGCGTCGTCGCGCGGCGCCAAATCCATTTTGTTGGCGACGATGAGCGTGTCGCTGTCGATCAGCGGCGCGAGTGAATCTTTTTCGTCGGGCTTGGTCGCGTCGACGACGATCAGTTTGAGATCGGCGGACGCCGCGCGCGCCCGTGCCCGGCGCACGCCCTCTTCCTCGATCGCGTCTTTTGAATCGCGCAAACCGGCGGTGTCGGCGAGCACGACCGGATAGCCCGCGAGATCGAACGCGACTTCAATGACGTCGCGCGTCGTGCCGGCGGTTGCGGCGGTGATCGCCACTTCGCGCCGGGCCAGTGCGTTGACCAGACTCGATTTGCCCGCATTGGGCGGACCGAGCACGGCGATCGCCAGCCCGTCGCGCAGCCGTTCGCCGCGATGGCCATCTGCCAGAAATGCAGCGATTTCTCCTTTGATTTCAATAAGTTGCGTAGATACCGCGGCAGCGAGATCGGCCGGCAGGCCTTCGTCGGGAAAATCGATCTCGGCTTCGACGCGCGCCTGCGCACGCAACAGCCGCGTGCGCCAGCCTTCGTAGATACGGCCCGCCTCGCCCGCCATTTGGCGTAGCGCCTGGCGCCGTTGCGCCGCGGTTTCGGCCGCGACGAGATCGGCGATGCCTTCGGCTTCGGTCAGGTCGAGCTTGCCGTTGAGAAATGCGCGGCGCGAAAACTCGCCGGGCTCGGCGAGCCGCAAGCCCGGTTGCGCCGCGAGCGTGTCGAGCAGCGCGGCGGCGACGGCGCGGCCGCCATGCACATGGATCTCGGCAACGTCCTCGCCGGTGAGGCTATGTGGCGCGGGAAAATAAAGCGCGATGCCGCGATCGATGAGTTCGCCGTTCCTTGGATCGCTGAAGTGCGTGACCAGTGCGCGGCGTGGCGTGGGCAAGCGCCCAGCCAGC
>JBAVMB010000050.1:0-2176 GCA_049689615.1 Allostellaceae bacterium | reverse complement strand
ACTATCGAGCTTTCCCACCGCGCGACTTCGCGTCGCGTCTTTGCGCGCGGCGCGGTGCGCGCCGCCCAGTGGCTCGCGCGGAAGAAACCCGGCCTCTATTCGATGACCGACGTGCTGGCGAAGCGTTAGCCGCCGCCGGAACGTCCGCCGTCGTCTTCGCTTCGTAAAGGCAGAGATCGCGCACCACGCAGGCGGCGCATTTCGGATTGCGCGCCGTGCAGACGTATCGGCCGTGCAGGATCAGCCAGTGATGCGCGTGGCGAAGATATGGTTCCGGTACAACCGCATGCAGCGCCTCTTCCACGGCGCGCGGATCCTTGCCCGGCGCCAGGCCGGTGCGGTTGGCGAGCCGGAAGATGTGCGTATCGACGGCGATGGTCGGCTGGCCGAAGGCGACGTTGAGCACGACATTGGCAGTCTTGCGGCCGACGCCGGGCAATTCCTCGAGCGCTTCGCGACTCGCCGGCACTTCGCCGCCGTGCTTCTGCACCAGGATCTCCGACAGGCGAATGACGTTCGCCGCCTTCGTGCGATAGAGGCCGATGGTCTTGATCGTGTCGCGCAGCTTCGTCTCGCCGAAGGCGATCATCTTGGCGGGTGTATCGACCGTTTTGAACAGCTCGGCCGTGGCCTTGTTGACGCTGACGTCGGTCGCCTGTGCGGACAGCACGACGGCGACCAGGAGCGTGAACGGATTGATGTATTCGAGCTCGGTGGTGGGATCGGGCCGTTCGGCGGCAAGCGCCGCGAAGAACCGGCCGACATCCTCTTTTGACATGCGCGCCATAGCGGGACCCTAATATGGTCGAGGCCATGCGCGCCACCGAAGCCGATTATGTCTTCTTCGACGCCCGGCTGCAGCCCTACCGCAGCCTGCCGCCGCACGGCTTCGGTGTGGTGATGGCGGTGCTCGGCGGTGCCTCGTTCGCCATGTCGCTCGGCTGCATCATGCTCGGCGCCTGGCCGGTAACCGGCTTCTTCGGCCTCGATGTGGCGCTGGTCTATCTTGCCTTCCGCGTCAGCTATCGCAGCGCGCGCAAGGTCGAGCATGTGCGCCTGACCACCGCCGATCTGACCGTCGAGCGCATCGGCCTCCGCGGCGACCGCCGCGCCTGGCGTTTCGAGCCGGTGTGGGCACGGCTCGATTTCGAGGAAATCGACCGGGACGAAAATCGCCTGGTCGTCACCTCGCACGGCAAGCGCCTGACGCTCGGCGCTTTTCTGTCGCCGATGGAGCGCAGGCGGCTCTATCGCGATTTGAGCGACGCGTTTGCGCGCTGGCGCCAGGCACTCACCAGGCGCTGAAACCTAGTCCCCTGACGGACGATTGCATGCCGCGGTAAGCCGCGATGCGGCTTTCGCCGCGTCCGGACGCACGATAGGCTGCGACCCGGCGCACGAGGGGGGAGCATGGTCGCGCGCATCCGTACCGTCGCGTTCCAGGGGATCGAGGCGGTACCCGTCGAGGCCCAGGTGACCATCGCTGGCGGCCTGCCGGCGTTCACCGTGGTGGGCCTGCCCGACAAAGCCGTCGGCGAGTCACGCGAGCGCGTGCGCGCGGCTTTGACCGCGATGGGCCTGGCGCTGCCGGCCAAGCGCATCACCGTCAACCTGGCGCCGGCCGATCTGTTGAAAGAAGGCAGCCACTTCGATTTGCCGATCGCGCTCGGCTTGCTGGCGGCGATGGGCGTGTTACCGACGGAGGAACTGGAACGTTTCGTCGCGCTTGGCGAGCTGGCGCTCGATGGCTCGCTGCTGCCGGTCGCAGGCGTTCTGCCAGCGGCGCTGGGCGCGGCGGCATTGGGCCGCGGCCTGATCTGTCCGCGCGAGACCGGCGGTGAGGCGGCATGGGCAGGCAAAATTGCGGTATTAGGTAGCAAACGCACCTTCAACCAATTCCAAATGACTCGGCGAGTGGCGGCCTTCCTCGGTATATTTGGCCGGGGGCAAATCAAATGGCTACAAGCGAACAACCGTCATTTGGCCGATTGGTTATTCGATTGGCATGGGCAAATACTTGGCGGCTCTTTAAGCACCGCACATTCGATTTATTCGTTGGTGTTGCCTCCTTGGCGATTGGCGGTGCGGTCTACTGGTATTTTTTCGGCTGGGCTGCCGTGAAGGAGCAGATTGTTATTTTCTTAGCGTTTGTGTTCGCGCCGGGCGGCCTATTTCT
>JBAVMB010000049.1:0-2240 GCA_049689615.1 Allostellaceae bacterium | reverse complement strand
GCGCACCAATCGTACCTGCTCGACGAGAGTGAAACCTTCGGGTGAGAGCTGTATGCGCTCCATCAGGCGCAACCGCGACGCCGCCGCCTTCAGCATGAAACGATCCGCTGACCGGGTGTCGAGCCAGGGATAAAACGCGCGGGCGCGGCCTGCCAGCGCGCCGACGTGACCGACGGTCAGCGGAATGCCGAGCCGCCGGAGGCCGTCGCCGAAGCGGAACGGCTGCGGGCCGAATGCCGAAAAATCCGGGCCGAAGCGCCGGCTGAGATCGACGCCGGGCAAAACGCTGGCGTCGATCTCGTAACCGAGACGATCGAGCAAGCTGAAGCTGCGCGGGCCGAGACCGTACCGGCCAGCGCGATAGACCAGCGGCCGGACGCCGAGATTGCGCTCGATCGTGCCGGTAAGGACGGCCAGCTTTTCACGCTCGATCTCGGGCGGCAGGTTACCGGGGTAGGACGACAGATAGTTGACGTCCTCGACGAAGGGCGGATTCACCCAGGGCTGCAGATGGGCGCCGATATCGCAGCGCCCGTCAGCGAGCAGCTCGCGCAACGGGCCGTAACCGATGCTCTGGCTCGCCACCGGATAATCGACGACGTAGGTGGGCTTCACGCCATAACGCTCGAAGACCGCCTGGGTCTTGAGCTGGTGCGCGACGTTGCGCACGCCCGTCGTCTTGCGACTGAACGGCCGCGACCAGTCGAATTCCTCTTCGGTATCGACGACAACCTGGAGCAGCGGCGGCTCATCCGACGGCATAGACACCGGCACGATGGTTTCGTCGAAGAACCAGAAGGATCCGCCGCGGTCGCGCCGCAACTCGGGCGCGGCGATCTCGGCGGCAGCCGACGGGGCGGGACTCATCGTTCGACTCCGGCGAGAATATCGTCGAACAATCGCAATTGGCCGTCGGTCGTCGCATCCCAGGAGAAGCGTTCGGCATAAGTGCGGGTTGCGATGCGTGCCGGCAGCATGGCGAAAAGTCGATAGACCGCTTTGGCGACGCCGTCGGCGCTGGTCTCGCACATCAACACGCCGGCCGCGGGATCGGCGACGATCTCTGGATTTCCCCAGGCGTTCGATGCGACCACCGGCGTGCCGCAAGCCATCGCCTCAAGCAGGACATTGGGCCAGCCTTCGCGCGACGATGCCAACACCAGCGCGTCGGCGGCCGAATAAACTGACGGCAGCGCATCATGCGGCAATGCGCCTAGGAAGCGGACGCGCGCTGCGACGCCGAGCTGTTGCGCCAGCGCCTCGAGCGCGCCGTGCTCCGGCCCTTCACCGGCGATCGCCAGCGTGAACGCCGGCAACCGCCGCAGCGCCGCAATGACGTGGTGATGGCCTTTGCGCTCGATGAGATGGCCGACCGAGAGCAGCGTCTTGCCCTCGAAACCATAGGCGTTCCGCGCCGCCGTGCGATGCTGCGGACGGAACAGCGACAGGTCGACGCCGTTGCGCAACGTCGTAATGTGGTCGGTGGGCACGCCGAGCTTGATGAGAGGTGCCTTGAGCGCGTCTGCGACGGTGATCATCGCGGCGGCGCGGGAGGCCGCCCGGCGGATCATGCGCCGCGGCAGGAAATGGCGCGGGATCAGATTGACGTCGGTGCCGCGCGCCGTGATCACCACCGGCCTGCCCAAAGCCCGGCCCAGCATCGCGGCGGCGACGCCGTCGGGATAAGCGTAATGCGCGTCGATCAGATCGATATCCTGCTCCGTAACGAGCCGGCGGGCCGCTGGCAGGGCGGCGGCAAACAGCGACAACGGCGTCAGGCTCATGCCGAGTTTCGGCACGACCAGATAGCGTGGATGGACGATCGCCAGGTGGTGACGCGTTTCCACCGCCGGCACCTCGGCGTAGCGTGCGTAGCCCCCGAAGGCACGGTGGCGCGACGGAAACCACGGCACCGGTGCCAACACGCGCGCTGCGACGCGACCGCTCGCCACCAGATGGCGCAGCCGGTTCTCGACGAAGACGCCGTGATTGGGCTGCGCCGCGTTCGGATAGAGCGTCGTGAAGGTCAGGATACGGATCTTCGGCACCACGCCGGCGCCGCCCGCGTCGGGTGCGAAATATCGGCGCGTCATGGCATCACCGCCCGTTCGGCGACGATCACGACCGCTTCGCTCAGCGCCGGCAGAATGCGATAGCGGCGGATTTCACGCAGACCGGCGGCCGCCAGCATGTGTGCCAATTGATCTTCGGTCACCGGAAAGACGGCCGGATTCTGGAAC
>JBAVMB010000048.1:0-2162 GCA_049689615.1 Allostellaceae bacterium | reverse complement strand
CCCGCAGATTTGCCGGCGAGATCCGGCTCAGCGGCCGTCATGCGCAGCAGCGGCTTTTCCTCGTCGCCGATTACCGTGAACGCGATTGCCGGATAAGCCATCGCCAGCCGCTCGACGACGTCGACTGCGGCGTCGCGCTCGGCGCGTGCCGATTTGAGAAATTTGAGCCGCGCCGGCGTCGCATAGAAGAGATCCCGGACTTCGACGCGCGTGCCTTGGCTCAGGGCGGCAGGCTCGACCGAAGATTTGGCGCCGCCTTCGATCGCGACCTTGAAGGCATCGGGCGCGCCACGCTTGCGACTGACAATGGAAAGGCGGCTCACCGCGCCGATCGACGGCAACGCCTCGCCGCGGAAGCCGAGCGTGCGGATGCGCAGAAAATCGTCGTCGGGCAACTTCGAGGTGCAATGCCGCTCGACCGCCAGAGCGAGCTCGGCAGCATCCATCCCCTCGCCGTCGTCGCTCACCAGGATCAGGCTGGCGCCACCGTCACGTAGCGTCACTTCGACGCGATGCGCGCCGGCGTCGATGGCATTCTCGGCCAGTTCCTTCACTGCGGCCGCCGGCCGCTCGATCACCTCGCCGGCGGCGATGCGATTGACGACGGTGGCGGGCAGCTGGCGGATGGCCATGCCCTATTGTGCCTTGCGCCGGCCTTTCTCGCCAAGATACTGGCGCGCGAGCACCTTGCCCTGCTCGACCGCCGGCTGATCGAAAGCATTCACGCCCCACAGCTCAGCGGCGATCATGGTCTCGAGCATGTAGTGCATGAGCAGCGCGCCCATTGACTGCGCATCGAGTCGTTCCATGGTGAAAATGCGAGTCGGCCGGCCGTTGCGGATCAGCGTCTGTGCCGTCGCGCGCTGCTCGGCGTCGATCAGGTCGCCCATGCGCTTGCCGCCGAGGTAGGCGAGACGCGCATCCGCGAGCTTCGCCGGCATGCGCGGTCCCTTACCCGCCTGCGCCAACATCACCAGCGAGAACATTTTGTCCGCCGGCCCGTCGAGATAAAGCTGCAACTGGCTGTGCTGGTCGATTATGCCAACGGCGCGAATCGGCGTCGTGCCCTTGCCACCCTTGCCCAGGCTCTCGGCCCAAAGCTGCCGGAACCACAGGCCGAAATGCGCCAACCGATCGACATAGGGCATGACCACTGTGCTGACGATTCCATGGCGCTGGTTGAGCGCGACCGAAATGGCCGCGCCGACAGCCGGTATCGCATCGCGTGGATCCTTGGCGGCAAGCGTCGCATCGAGCACGGCGCCGGCGCCGCGCCGCAACGCGGCGACGTCGATACCAGCGATCAGCGCCGGCAGCAGCCCGACGATCGACAGCACGGAATAACGGCCGCCGATGTTCGGATCGTGATCGAGGGTGCGCAGCTTGCGCGCCGCAGCCAGTTCCCGCAGCGGATTAGGCTTGGGCTCGGTGATGACGACGGTCCGTGCGGCGCTGCGCTTGCTGAGCCAATTCATGCAGGCGAAGAACTGGACCAAGGTCTCGGCGGTACCGCCTGATTTGGAGATGGCGATGAGACCGGTCTTGGCCGAATCGAGCGCCTTGAACAACAGCGCGAAAGTATGCGGATCGACATTGTCCATGAAATGGATGCGCGTGCGGCCGGGCGGCGCCAGCGCGACCAGTGTCTGACCGCCGAGGCTCGATCCGCCGGTGCCGAGCACGATCACGTCCTTGAACTCGCGGAACTCGGCGGCGAGCGGCTTGATCTGGGCGATGTCGTCGCGTCGCGCTGGCAGCCGCAGCAGCGGCAGGCTGCCGTCGCGCTGCATCTTCGCAAGTTTGGGTAGCGCGGGCACTGCGCGGTGCAACGCGTCGTCAAGCTCGGCGGCGGTCACACCGTTTTTGCAGTTGTCGGCGAGACAGCCGGCGATGTCCTGACGGTAGCTCATCGGTTTCGTTCTCCGGGAACACGGGTCCGGTTATCAACGCCCAGAGATCGCATGAGTTCAACGTCGCCGACGGCACGTGGGAACGAACGCATGCCGGCACGGGCTGGCACCGCGTCAGCGCTTTAGAACAACCAGTCGAAGAATCCCTTGTCGCTTTTCTGCGTGCGTTCGATCGTCGGTTTCGGCGTCGCCGCCGCGGTGGCCGTGGCTTGGGCATTGCTGCCCGTGGCTGTGGCCGTGCCACCATTGGCG
>JBAVMB010000047.1:0-5826 GCA_049689615.1 Allostellaceae bacterium | reverse complement strand
CAAGGAGGCAGGCCATGGCCAAAGGCGCGACCCGCACCGAGCGTGACAGCATGGGTCCGGTCGCCGTGCCGGCGGTGCGGCTGTGGGGCGCCCAGACGCAACGCTCGCTCGACAATTTCCGCATCGGCGGCGAGCGCATGCCGCTGGCGCTGATCCACGCTTTCGGTATCCAGAAACAAGCCGCAGCTGAAGCCAACATGGACCTCGGCGTGCTCGACAAGAAGCGCGGCCGCGCCATCGCCAACGCAGCAGCGGCGGTTGCCGGCGGCCGGTACGACGACGAATTTCCGCTCGTGGTCTGGCAGACCGGCTCAGGCACCCAAACCAACATGAACGCCAACGAGGTGATCGCGGCGTTGGCCAACGAAGCGCTCGGCGGCAAGCGCGGCGCCAAGGAGCCGGTCCACCCGAACGATCACGTCAATATGAGCCAGTCGTCGAACGACAGTTTTCCGACGGCGATGCACATTGCCGCGGCGCTCGAAATCCGCGACCGGCTGCTGCCCGGACTGGAGCGGCTCGAACGCGCGCTGGCTGCCAAGGCGCGCGAATTCGCACACATTGTCAAAATCGGCCGGACCCATCTTCAGGACGCGACGCCGTTACCCTTGAGCGCCGAGTTCGGCGCCTATGCGCATCAAGTGAAAACCGGCATCGCGCGCATCGACGCCTGTCTGCCGCGGCTTTACACCGTGGCGCAGGGCGGCACGGCCGTTGGCACGGGTCTCAACGCGCCCAAGGCCTTTGCCGGCGCGTTCGTCAAACGGCTCAAGGCAACGACGCGCCTGCCCTTCACCTCGGCGGCCGACAAATTCGAGGCGTTGGCGGCGCACGACACTTTGGTGGAGTTGTCGGGCGCGCTCAACGTCATCGCCGCGTCGCTGATGAAGATCGCCAACGACATCAGGCTGATGGGCTCGGGACCGCGCTGCGGCCTGGGCGAGCTGCATTTGCCCGAGAATGAGCCCGGTTCGTCGATCATGCCGGGCAAAGTCAATCCAACCCAATGCGAAGCGGTCACCATGGTCGCGGCGCAGGTGATGGGCAATCACGTCGCCATCTCGATCGCCGGCAGCCAGGGCCATTTTGAACTCAACGTTTTCAAGCCGGTGATCATCTACAACCTGCTGCAGTCGATCCGCTTGATCGGCGATGCCGCGGCGAGCTTCGCCGACAATTGCGTCGACGGAATCGAAGCCGACGTGGCGCGCATCGACGAGCTGCTCAACCGCTCGCTCATGCTGGTCACCGCCTTGAACCCGCATATCGGCTACGACAAGGCGGCCGAAGTGGCGAAGAAGGCGCTGAAAGACGGCACGACGCTGCGCGAGGCGGCGATCGCCTTGGGCTATGTCAGCGGCCGCGACTTCGACCGCTGGGTCAACGCCAAGGCAATGGTAGGTCCGCGGTGACGGCCGGCTTGGTGCGCAAGCGCTCGGTGAATATCGCCGGGCACTCGACGAGCCTGACGCTCGAGGAGCCGTTCTGGCACGAGCTGCGCGCGCTCGCGGCGAAGCGCGGCTTGTCGATCAATGCGCTGGTCGCCGAAGTCGACGCCAGGCGCGACGGCAATCTGTCGAGCGCGCTGCGCCTGCTGGTGCTCGAAAGCTACCGCAGCGGCGAGCTGGGCCGTGACTGAGCCGGTTAATCTCAACCGCTTCCGCAAGGCGAAACGCCATGCAACGGAACAGAAACAGGCAGCGGAAAACCGCGTTGCGTTCGGCCGCACCAAGGCCGAACGCGAAGTCGAGCGACTGAAGGCGGAAAAAGCCGCACGCGAGCTCGCCGGTAAGAAGCTCGACTAGAGGCCCAGCTCCTGGCGATAGAGCGCCAGCGTTTCGATATCGAAGCAGCAGAACACGACGCGCTCGATCGCGGCCGAACGGACCGTGAAGCTGTGCGCCTCCGTAACGGCAATACTGCAGGCACGATCGCGCGGAAAGCGATAGACGCCAGTTGATATCGCCGGAAAGGCGATCGAACGGATGCCGTGCGCCACCGCCAAGGCAAAGCTGGCGCGGTAGCAGCCGGCGAGCAACTCATCCTCGCCTTGGGCACCACCGCGCCATACCGGACCGACGGCATGGATCACATGACGTGCTTTCAGCCAGTGGCCGGCGGTGATGCGCGCCTCGCCCGTCGGACAGCCGCCCCGCGTCCGGCATTCCTCAAGCAAGCCGGGTCCGGCGGCGCGGTGGATCGCGCCGTCGACCCCGCCGCCGCCGAGCAGGCTTTCGTTCGCAGCGTTGACGATGGCGTCGAGCGCCAGCGCCGTAATGTCGCCCTGGATGGCTTCGATCATCGCCATCACCGTCAGTTCAGGCGCAGGATCTTGTCCGGATTCATGATGTTGTCCGGATCGAGCGCACGCTTCACTGCGCGCATCACCGCCACTGACTCGCCATGCTCGGCGACCAGGAAATCGGTCTTGCCCTGGCCGATGCCATGTTCGCCGGTGCAGGTGCCGTCCATCGCCAGCGCCCGCATCACCATGCGCTCGTTGATGCGTTTGGCTTCCTCGAATTCCGCCGGCCGGTTGGGATCGAGCACAAAGCCCATGTGGAAATTGCCGTCACCGACATGACCGACGATGGGCGCGAGCAACTCCGACGCCGCCAAATCGGCTGTGGTTTCGGCGATGCATTGCGGTAGGCGCGAGATTGGCACGCAGACATCGGTCGACCAGACGACGGCGCCGGGCCGCAGCGCCAGCATGGCGAAATAAGCGTCGTGCCGCGCCTGCCACAGTTTGCTGCGTGCCTCGGTCGATTCCGCCCAGCGGAATTCGCCGCCGCCACGCTCGTGTGCCAATGCCGCGACAGTCTCGACCTGCTCGGCGACGCCAGCGGTGCTGCCATGGAATTCGAAGAACAGGGTCGGCGCGACCGCATAGTCGAGCTTGGCATAGCGGTTGACCGCGCCCATGCCGACCTCGTCGAGCAACTCGATGCGCGCGATCGGAACGCCCGCTTGGATGGCGGCGACCGTGGTCGCTACCGCCGCTTCGATCGACGGGAATGCGCAGACCGCGGCGCGGATCGCTTCGGGGATCGGATAGAGCCGAAGGCCGATTTCGGTGATGACGCCGAGCGTGCCCTCGGAACCGACGAACAGCCGGGTTAAATCGTAGCCAGCCGCAGATTTGCGCGCGCGGCGCGCTGTGCGGATGATCCGGCCGTCAGCCAGCACGACCGTGAGCGACAATACGTTCTCGCGCATCGTGCCGTAGCGCACGGCGTTGGTACCGGAAGCGCGCGTCGCCGCCATGCCGCCGAGCGACGCATCGGCGCCGGGATCGACGGGGAAGAATAGGCCAGTGTCGCGCAGATGCTGATTGAGCTGCTTGCGGGTAACGCCGGCTTCGACAGTGCAGTCGAGATCGTCGGCGGAAACCCGGAGGATGCGCGTCATCTGCGAAAGGTCGATACAGACGCCGCCTTGCACGGCGGCACTTCCACCTTCGAGGCCGGTGCCGGTGCCGAAGGGCACGACGGGAACCTTGGCCGCGGCGCATAACCGAACCACATCGGCGACTTCGTCGGTGGCGCGTACATAGACCACGGCGTCAGGCGGCGCGAGATGGTGATGCGACGCATCCCTGCCATGATGTTCGCGCATCGCCGCCGCGGTCGAAAATCGCTCGCCGAAGCGCGCGCGCAACGCGTCGCGCAGTTTGTTGGTCAGCGGCCGGGCCAATGCCACAGCGGTCATCGGCGAATGCTACCCCTCGCCTACGGCATCGGCTAGGCTCGGCGCATGAGTGCCGATCCGAACTGCGTTTTCTGCAAGATCGTGGCCGGCCAGTTGCCGAGTTTCAAGCTGCTCGAGGATGCGGCCAGCCTGGCCTTCATGGACATCAATCCGGCCAACGAGGGGCATTGCTTGGTCATCGCCAAGCCGCACCATCCGACGCTTTACGACGTGCCGCCGGATCTGCTGGCCGCGGTCTCGGCAACGGTGCTGAAAGTGGCGAAAGCGGTGGAAGCGGTGCTCAAGCCCGATGGGCTTAATCTGGTGCAGTCGAACGGCAGGGGCGCGGCGCAGTCGGTGCCGCACTTCCATGTTCACGTGCTGCCGCGACGCCTGGGCGACAAGCTGTCGCTCAACTGGGAGCTGAAGCCCGGCGACCGTACTGCGATCGCCGCCGTCGCCGAACGCATCAAGGCGAAGCTGTAAGCCTCGACAGCTAGCCTGCCGCGCGCTTCTTATCGTCGTCGCCGGTCATGCCGAGTGCGGCCATGTAGGTTTCGAGCAGGGCTTCCTGCTCGTCGCGCTCGTTCTGGTCGAGTTTCCGAATGCGCACGACCTGGCGCATGATCTTGACATCGAAGCCGGCGCCTTTGGCCTCGGAATAAACCTCGCGGATATCCTCGCCGAGCGCGCGCCGCTCGTCCTCGAGCCGTTCGATCCGCTCGATGAAGGAGCGCAGCCGATCGCCCGCGATGCCGCCGACATTCGCCATGAAAATCCCCCGACCCTAAAATCTCAGTGCTTGTGCGCGGCGGCCATTTTGGCCTTCTGATCCGATGATGCTTCCTTCTGGTGCTTCGCCTTCCATTCTTCGTACGGCATGCCGTAGACGATCTGGCGCGCTTCCGGATCGGGAAGCGTCATGCCTTTGTCCGCCGCTGCCTCGCGATACCAGCGCGACAGGCAATTGCGGCAAAAGCCTGCCAGGTTCATCAGGTCGATGTTCTGGACGTCGGTGCGTTCGCGCAAATGCGCGACCAGCCGCCGGAAGGTGGCGGCCTCGAGCTCGGTGCGGGTCTTGTCGTCCATGTCTCTCTCCGTTCACGGATTTGTATTATTGTGGTGCGGTCGCTTCATTTTTGCCAGAGGCGATAGAGCGCACTGTCGTCGAGAATCGGCTTCAGCGCCCTCGCAAGGCGTTCGGCCCACGCCGCTGCGCCAGTATCGTCGGCGATCTCGTCCTGGCGGATTTCGATTGCGACGTGCGGCAGGCCGCGGTCGAGTGCGTGATGGCGCATCGTGTAACCGGCCGGCTGTCGCGCCGAATAAGGCTCGTTGTCGCCGACGACCAAGGCCGCATCGCCGCGCAGCGCGGCGAGCAAGGGTGATGCGATGCGTCCGTCGCCGTCCCATAGGATGCCGACGTGCCACGGCCGCATCTTACCGCCCAGCGACGGCGTGAAGCTGTGAATCGAGATCAGCGCGGGCATCACTCGCCGGGCCAATGCCGCTTCGATCGACTGCGTCAACGCCGCATGATAAGGCGTGAAGATCGCAGCCTGGCGTGCATGGCGGGCTTCGGTGCTCAACTCGCGGTTGCCGGGAATGACGATGCCGTCGCTGGTCGCCGGAATCGACGACGGATCGTCGGGGTCGCGATTGCAATCGATCACCAATCGTGAGTAGCCGGCGAGCACCGCCGCCGCACCGAGCGCCAGCGCCAGGCGACGGGTGACTGCAGCGGCACCGATGTCCCAGCCGACATGGCGCGCCAGGACCTCGTCGCTCAGGCCCAACTGCGCCAGACGCCGTGGCACGCGGTTGCTGGCGTGGTCGCAACTCAGGATGATGCGCGACCCGTCAGCGATCTGCCGTTCGACCGGATCGGGGTCCGCGTCCGCGAGTACGGTCTTTGAAACTAATTCGCTAGAGCGGCGGTTCATCGCACACGCGGGGGGTTGAGGCTGACTCACGTGCCAGCCTATCTTGTCGCCCGAAAGGTTACAGACTTGCCCGCTCCGCGAAAGCCCCGCGAATTCCTCCGTTCATTGCTCGATGCCGCCCTTGCTGCTTCCGTTCCAGCGCGGGTGCTGCCGTCGCACCTGCCGAAGCCGCCCAAGGGCCGCACCATTGTCG
>JBAVMB010000046.1:0-1645 GCA_049689615.1 Allostellaceae bacterium | reverse complement strand
GCCATGACGCGCGACGGACTCAACGCGCCGCGAAATCCTTGATTGCCGTTGCATCCCGGTGCAAGTCTGAGATGACGCCCTGCCGCGGGGCGCATCAGGGGCGCGACCATAACTCGAACGGATTTCGCCAACACGGCCGCGCGCGATGTGGAGGCGCGGCGCAGCGAAGGGAAGGGGATCACGCAATGAGCAAACAAGTTCTCGTCGACGCACTGAAGAAAAACGGCATGCGCACATCTGACGCCGGAGACGCCGTCGACACGATTACCGAAACGATTGCAAAGGAACTCAAGAAAGGCCAGAAATTCAGCCTCCCCGGCTTCGGCACGTTTGCCGTGAGTCACCGCGCTGCCCGCATGGGCCGCAATCCGCGCACCGGCGAAGAAATCAAGATCAAGGCCAGTAAAGGCGTGCGCTTCAAGGCCGGCGCCAAGTTAAAGGGCTCGCTCTAAAAGCATTCATTCAACCGGAGCGGCGCCGACGCGAATCCGTTGCCGGCGCCATAGTCTGTCTTACGGACTCCGGACCTTCGGCTTTCGTGCCACCAAGTCGACGAGCGCCGACATGCCGTCGTGTCCGGTGCCTTCGTGGATCACGTCATCGTGCTCGGCGAGGTGGAGTATCTCGAAACCAGCGAACGCCCCACGTAGCATCGCCGCCGTATAGAGATGGTCGAGCTCCTTCGGTCCCCCGGTGCCGTAGCCGATCTGCTCCGGCCGATAGCCTTGGATTAAGATCAAGCCGCCGGGGTTGAGCGCCTCGCGCATGCCTTGGAACAGGCGTGCGCGCAATGTGGCTCCGGCGAATTGGATGAAGATTCCTGCGATCACGTCGAAGCGCTCGCGTTCCCAAACCCACTGCGCGAGATCGGCGCACTCGGTTTCGATTTCGACACGCTCGCGCGCGGCCAGTTGGCACGCCTTGGCAAGTGCAACCGGCGAGAAATCGACCGACTGCACTCGGAGTCCTTGCTTGGCAAGGAACACGCCGTTGCGGCCTTCGCCGTCGGCAATGGCAAGTGCGCGCTGGCCCGGCTTGAAATATCCGGCCTGCGCCGCGAGGAAACGGTTAGGCGCCGTGCCGAACAGATAAGCCTCGCCCTGGAAGCGCGCGTTCCAGCGCGCCAGCGCCTCATCCGGACGCATAGATGGGCCGGTTGAGCGCCGCGAGAATCGGCTGTTTCCCTGCTGTTCCAGGGGATTTGTGCCGGTGCGCACGCCTATAATCTGGCGAGCGGTTCCCGGCTGGATTTCGCCGCTTCAACCATGGGCGCAATCTGCGACGGGATCTATGCATGGTCGAAAGCTTTCCCAAACCTGCTGCGGTTTTATACCCTGGCGTTGCATGCGAGAAGGGGCCGCGCGGGCATCGGCTCCACATCTCAATCTCAGGGATCCCGGCATGACGGGCACGATGCACACAAGCAGCGCGCGGATCGTTTCCGACTCGACCCTAAGCGGCGTCGATGTTTGAACGGCATCTCCGCGGATGGTCACCGCTGTTCTGGGGCGGCGTCGCGCTCGCCGCCTTGATCGTCGTCGGTCTATGGATCGCGCTACGGCCGCGCAACGTGCCGCACGCGGCACTTCCGTTGCCGGTGGTGGCGTCGGTCGCGGCGGCGGGCGAAATGCCGGTGGTCTATACC
>JBAVMB010000045.1:0-3592 GCA_049689615.1 Allostellaceae bacterium | reverse complement strand
CGACGTCGCGGCCGGCGCGGCGCAGGACCTGCGCCAACGCGGTGCCCCAGGCGCCGCCGCCGATGATGCCGAAGGTTTGCATGAAAACGAACGCCTCCCGCGCCTCACCGAATTGGATGAAGCACGGAAGGCGTTATCCGATCAAGCGTAGGCAGTTACTTCTTCTTTTCGAGCTCGTCGATCCCGGCTTGTGCCACCTTCTCGTCCTGGGCCGAGCCCGGCGATCCGCTGACGCCGATGGCGCCGATCACCTTGCCGCCGGATATGATCGGCAGGCCACCGCCGATGACCGTCCCGCCAAGTTGGAGCAGGTACACGTTGCCCTGGACGCGATCCTGGAGCGCCTGGGTCGACCGTTTGAAGCGCGCCGCGGTCTCGGCCTTCTTCTGGGCGAGCGCGACCGAGCCGTACTGCGTACTGTCCATGCGCTCCATCATGACCAGCTCGCCGCTTGGCTCGACGATATAGATCGCCACCGGAGATGGCGATTTCCGCGCCTCGGCCTCGGCGCCGGCCATAACCCGCTTCGCCTGCGCCAGCGTGATCGGCAGCCCGTACGCCGGCGGCGACGGCGGCGGTGCGGACGCCTGCTGCGCCAGCGCCGGGACGGCAAACAACGCTGCGGTCGCGAACCCGGAAATCCACAAACGAACTTTCATCGCTCGTTTCTCTCTGGTTGTTGGCTACTTCTTCAGCTTGGCCATGACGGCTGGATTGGTCGAATAGACGCCGAGCAATTCGCCCTGAGCCAGCACCTTACCCTGCATCGCCGCAACCGCCGTTTCGCCGCTGAAATCGCCGCTGAGGCCGAGCGATGGCACGCTCAACGCGTAGACGGTGAAGTGATAGTGATGGACGTTCTCGTCGTTCCATGGTGAGCACGGGCCGTCATAGCCGTAGTAAGTGCCCTTCATCGCATCATTGGCCGCAAAGGCCTGGGTGTAGCTGTTGGCGGCGGACACGCCGATTTTGGATGATTGCGGCTTGCCGTGCTTCACGAGTGCGTCGGATTCCGCACCTTCGGGCAACGCGGTGATCTTCACCGGAATGTCGACCACGACCATATGGAAATAGATCTTGCGCTGGACCGCGGCGGTCAGCGTCTCGCCTTCCTTGTTCATCAACTCGCGGTGTTCGGCGGGCGAGTCCGTGTCATAGACGATGACAGCGTAGGATTTGGTACCGGCCGGACCTTTGGACCAGGCGATACGCGGGCTCTTGTCATCCGACAGCGCCACGTGGTTCTGCGCCGCCGCTTTGCAGAATGCGTATTCGCTCGGAATCATGTGGCCATTCTTGATCGCGCCTACGCGCACGTGGAGTTTGTGCGAACCCGCGGGCGCCAGCATCGGCATCGACTTCAGCGGTGTCGGCGCCGCCGTCTGCGCTTGAGCGGCACCGGCCAGCAGCGCCGCGCCTGCGAATGCGGCCAATAAAGCACGGAAATGCATGGTTTTTCCCTCCCCAGGTTGTCCTGGCCGGCCGTGGAAACAACCGGCGTCGGTGATCCTAGGGCGGCGGTCGGCCGTGTTCAACGCATGCGCGCGGATGCAGCGGCGGGATCGAGCGGCCAGCGCGGCCGCGGCGCGAAATCGAGCCCATCGGTGAGACCGAGCCGCAAGCGCTCGACGCCCGCCCAGGCAATCATCGCCGCATTGTCGGTACACAGTGCCGGCGGCGGCGCGACGAAACGTAAGTTCCATTCGGCAGCGAGTTTCGCCAGCCGCGGCCGCAACGCAGCATTGGCGGCGACGCCGCCTGCCGCCACCAGCGCATGGCCGCGACCGTGGCGCGCGGTGAAAGCCGCCGCCGCATGCGCGGCGCGATCGAGCAGACAATCGACAATCGCCGCCTGCAGCCCGGCTGCGAGATCGGCGCGGGCGCGGTCGTCGAGCGAACCCTGACGCCGCACCGTCTCCGCCAGCGCGGTCTTCAATCCCGAGAACGAGAAATCGCAGCTCTGCCGGCCGAGCAAGGGCCGCGGCAGCTTGAAGCGCGTCGCGTCGCCGCCCCGCGCCGCCTGCTCGATCGCCGGGCCACCGGGATAATCGAGGCCGAGCAATTTGGCGGCCTTGTCGAAGCATTCGCCGGCGGCGTCGTCGATGGTCGCGCCGAGGCGCCGATACGTGCCGACGCCCTCGACGGCGAGCAACTGGCAATGGCCGCCGGAGACGAGCAACAGAAGATAAGGAAAAGCGACGCCGTCGGTGAGGCGCGCGGAGAGCGCATGGCCTTCGAGATGGTTGACGGCGACAAACGGCAGCGCACGCGCATAGGCAATTGCCTTCGCCTCCATCACGCCGACCATGACGCCGCCGATCAGGCCGGGCCCACCGGTGGCGGCGACGCCGCCGAGATCGCCGAGGCTAACGCCAGCCTCATCGAGCGCGCGGACGATCAAGCCGTCGAGATGCTCGAGGTGTGCGCGCGCGGCAATCTCCGGCACAACGCCGCCATAGGGACGATGCTCGGCGAGCTGCGACAGCACCAGCGTTGAACGGATGCGCCGGTCAGCGGCGGGCGCGTCCTCGACCACGGCGGCGGCGGTTTCATCGCAACTGGTTTCGATGCCCAGGATCACCATGCCGGGGACCATAACACCTTCCCTTGCCGCCGCCTTCCGCCTAAGAACAGGGCCATGGCCCCGCCTCTTCTGCGCATCGGCACGCGCGGCAGCCCCCTGGCGCTGGCGCAGGCGGACGAGCTCAAGCATCGCCTGGCCACGGCGCACCCATCACTGGCCGCGCCGGATGCAATCGAAATTATCGCCATCCGCACCAGCGGCGACCGCGGCGGCGAGCGCCCATTGGCCGAAGAGGGCGGCAAGGGCCTGTTCACCAAGGAGATAGAAGAAGCGCTCTTCAACGGGCGGATCGACGTTGCCATCCATTCGATGAAGGACATGCTGGCAACGCTGCCCAAAGATCTCGTCATCGCCGCTTGTTTGCCGCGCGAGGATCCGCACGACGCGCTGCTGTCACCGCGTGCGAATTCGTTGGCGGCGCTGGCCAAGGGCGCGCGGCTCGGCACTTCCTCGCTACGGCGCAAGGCGCTGGCGCTGCATGCGCGGCCCGATCTCAAGATCGTGCCGCTGCGCGGCAATGTCGGCACGCGGCTCGCCAAGTTGGCGGCCGGCGATGCCGACGCAACCATCCTCGCGGTCGCCGGATTGAAGCGGCTCGGCCTCACCGACAAGATCACTGCAACACTATTGCCGAACGAGATGTTGCCAGCACCAGCGCAAGGCATTTTGGCAGTCGAAATCCGCGCCGACGATGCGCGCGCGTGCAACCTGCTGGCGCCGCTCGATCACGCCGAAACCGCCGTTTGCGCCGCCGCCGAACGCGCGTTTCTGGCGGCGCTCGACGGCTCGTGCCGTACGCCGATCGCCGCGCTCGCGACGATCGCCAATGGGCGCCTGACGCTCGCTGCCGCCATCGTCAGCCCCGACGGAAGCAAACTCCATCGTACGGAGCGCAAGGGAACGACAGCCGACGCCGCGGCGCTCGGACGCGACGCCGGCGGCGAACTCAAGGCCCGCGGCGGACCCGGTTTCTTCGCATGAAGGCGCTGGTGACGCGGCCGCGTGAAG
>JBAVMB010000044.1:0-5989 GCA_049689615.1 Allostellaceae bacterium | reverse complement strand
TTGGTCGGCAAGCGGCCGTTCGACGGTCAGCAACGGTACGGGCATGGGCCCTTAAGATAGGGAATTGAGGCCGCGGTTGCTAGCGAGGCGGGGTCGTTTCCTCGTTCCGTGGGAACCGGGCGCCCTGAAAGCGGACGACGAAGGCCTGCAGCTCAGCGCTGGTGCGATAGCAGCGGTAACAAAGATAGGCAACGCTGAGCACGGTCACGACCCTGAGCGCATATTCGAGATGGACCCAGTCGGGGCCGATCATGCGCACATTGAAGGCGTAATTGCGTTCTGTGAAGTCGCTTCTGACGACATAAAGGTTGAGCAGCGCCGGCAGGGAATAAAGCGCAATGAAGGTGGTCCGCCACGTCCACGACATGCGTTGGCGCCGTTCCCCCGGCAGCGCGAAGATCTGAGCCATCACCAGCAAATCGCGGCACGAATCGTTGGGGCAGGCCTTGGCCGCTTTCTCGTAATTGGCGAATTCGCGCTCGATATGTGCGGTCAGGATGAGCAGCAGCAGCGACATCAGCACACCGCTCACCAGCCAAAGATCGTTGCCGTCGAGATAAACGCCGAACAGCGGAATCTCGAGCGCGTAGCCGCGCAGATCCTTCTTCATCAATTCGATGATGCGGCGCTCGTAGACCTTGAGCGCGAGGTCGCGCTGAAGATTGCCGGCCGCCGGATCGCCGCCAACCGGCGTGCCGAAATCGAGTCCCTGATCGGCGTAGTCGGCGAGCAGGTGAGCGCACGCGCTATCCGCCGGTACGCTGCCGGTGACGCAGCCGTAATTATCCAGCATCACGTGCAGGCGCTGCTCGTCCCAGCTCGGCCAGTCGAAGTCGCGGATGCCGCAGCCGACGAAAAACAGGACCAGCAGCACGACATACATGACGAGACGCGTGCGCTCGCCACTGCGCGTCACGGCGTCAAGATAGGGCTCGAACTCCTCGCTTTCGGTGCCGGCCCGCTGCGCCATTCAACTCAGGCCGGCTGTTGCCGGCTACCGAGGCTGCGCCAGCCCATCAGCGCGAGCGCCTCGCGCAGCACGACTAACGCCGCCAGCCACGCAACGTCGAGTGCCGCAAGCTGCGCGACCGTCGCCGGTGCGAAATGCCCCAACTCGCCGGTGGCGGCCGCGACCAGCGCCAGCGCCGTTTCGTAAACCGCGAATGCGGCGGCGAAGGCGACGATCAAACGCAGTCCGCGCTGCAAGCCGGTCCGTGTCACGGCCGACGCCGCAGCGGTGGCGAGCAGGGCGGCGACGCCGATGGCCACGCCCCAACCGATGCTGTGAACGTCGAGCGGATAGCCGAGGAGCATGACACCGACGATCTGATTGGCGACCCAGATTAGGCCGACGGTGACGAGCGCCGTGGTGCGGCTCTCGCTCTCGGCCAGAATCACCGCGAAGGCGATGAACGGCGTGACGCAGGCCAGCGCCCAGCTGCCGCCGATGGCGGCGACGGCCAGCAATGCCGGCCAGAGCCAATTGCGGGCCAGAGGTGGCAGGGTGGCAGAAGTCGTGGTCATGGTTGCATCCTTATTGTTGCCGACGATTCTAAGGCTTTGGCTGCGGCCGATCAATTCGCGTTACCGGCCGGCGCGCCGCCCCAGGTCAGCCGCACGCCGGCGAAGGCGCCCAGCGTCGGGCCCAGGAAGCCGGTCGGGTCCTGATAATGACGGTCGAGCAGGTTATCGATCCGGCCGAAGACGGTCGCGTACCCGGTAAGGCGGTAGGACGCATTGAGGTTGATCGTGTTGTAAGAATTAACGTGCAATGGCAGCGGGTTCGAGAAGTCGCGATTGTTGTCGAAGCGCGCGCCGATATAGAGCCATTCCGCCGTCAGCGACAGCGGATCGGTGGGCGTCCAGGTCCCATCGATGCTGATCTTATGTTTTGGCCGGCGGATCAGCGCATCGCCGACGACGGTTCCGGAGGAATTCACGACCGGCGAATCGCTCGCCGCCTGAGTGTAGGTATAGCTGGCGCGCAGCGTGACCGTCTCAATCGGCGTTACCGCAACGAAGGACTCGACGCCGTAAGTCGTGGCGGCGGCGATATTGAGGTCCATGTCGCTGCCGGCCGGCTGCTCGATCAGGTTGCGGATGTGATTGTGGAAATAGGTCGCGCCGAACGACAGCCGCTTGTCGAACAACGGCTGCTCGAAGCCGGCGTCGTAGCCGCTGCTCTTTTCCGGCTTGAGATTCGGGTTGGCGAAGAAGTTGAAGGCGGGAAAGCTTACGAATAGCTGTTCGAGCGACGGCGCCTTGAAGCCGGTGCCGTAACTCGCCTTGAGCTGCGTGTTCGTCGCCGCCACGAGATAGGCCGGCGCGAACCGATAGGTGAACGCGTGGCCGAAGCGGTTGTTGCTGTCGATGCGGCCGGTGACGTTGCCGTAGAGATTTTCGACGATCGGCGTGTGGTACTCGGCGAAGCCGGCGGCGGTATTCACCGTCGCATTGACCGGCTGGCCCTCGATCAGCCGGTCCTCTTCATCCTCGACGCCAAGAACGGCGGTGCGATCCTGGCCGAGATGAAGGGTGCCGTGCCAGTCGGCCTTGGTGCGGTCGCCGTCCGAAGTGGAGATGCTGGAACTCGGCGTGATGTTGACGCGGTGGTAATGCGTGTAGGCGATGCCAAATTCGTCCTCGAGCGCGCCGCCGAAGGATTTGAGTGTAGCGCTGCCCCGTACGGCGCCGGCACGTTCGTTCTGCAGGCTCTGGGTCGCATCGGGCGTCGTGAACGGCGAGAAATCATCGTCGGCGGTGTTGCGCAGCAACGAATCGTAATAGCGGGCGACCACGCCGACATTGAGATCATCGGTGAGGTCGGCGCCGAGTTTGGTCGAATAGGCGCGCTCGCCGAACGCGTCGCCGATCGCCGCTTCGCCGGACGCCAGCAGGTTGGACGGCACGTCCGGCATGTCGCTGTAATGCAGATGAGCGAAGTTGAAGGCGTAATTGGCGCGGCCCTGCGAGCCGCTGACACTGGCCGTCTGATTGAACGTGCCGAACGATCCGCCCTCGATCGAACTATCGGCCCGCAGCGGCCCGGTTCCTTGCTTGGTGATGATATTGACCACGCCGCCGATCGCATCCGAGCCGTAGAGGCCGCTTTGTGGTCCGCGCAGCACTTCGATGCGCTCGATATCCGAAGTCGGGATCTGGCTGAGGTCGAAAGTGCCGGAGGGTTGCGATGGATCGCTGATGTCGATGCCGTCGACCAGGAATTTGGTGTGGTTGGCGTTGGCGCCACGCATGAACAGGGTCGCCAGGTTGCCAGGACTCGCCTGTTCGATGAACAGGCCGGCCACGTCGCGCAGGATGGTGGGCAGGTCGTTCGCCTGCTTGCGCGCAATGTCGTCGGCCGTGATCACGGTCACGTCGCTGCCGATCTCGGCCGGCGGTACCGGAAACAGCGTCGGCGTGACGACGATCGGCTGCATCGTGCCGAAGCCGGCGGCCGCTTGCTGCGTGGACGCTTGCTGGGCGAAGGCGTGGTTGAACGGAACGGCGGCGGCCAAAACGGCAGCGAACGACAGCGCCGCGATGCGGCGCGAACGGGACAAAACCAGGTTGGGCATGGTGGACTCGCGGTGGTGGCACGTCACCGCGAACTGAAGTCGACCCGCAGGCGCGTTTCAGCCCTGCCGGCCGGTCTTCCATCGGTGCACCCCGCCCGACGCGCTCGCGCGTGACCACGGCCGATGGCAGGTCTCCTGGCTCGCGGGTCTTTGCTTGGACCAGCCTTCCCGACGGCTTTCGCCGCCAGTGGCTTCAGTTGGTCCGCGCTCGCCGCTTACAGTTGCGGGGGCAGCCGCGGCATTGCGCGTCTCGCGACGCACGCACCGCATTCCCTTTTGATCCCCAAATCGGGAACCACCGGCGGCGAAAGTGCCGGCAAGTGCGGATTCAAGTCAAGCAAGATGCGTCGAAATGCGTCGAACCGGCGTATTGCCCGCCATTGCGCGGTGCAAAATGACCGGCTAGCTTGGCCCCATGACCACGACGCTCGCCGAATCCAAATCCATCGCGCCACTCGCCGCACGCCTCGCGCGCATCAAGCCGTCGCCGACCATCGCGGTGACCGACAAGGCGCGCCGTCTCAAGGCCGCCGGCCGCGACATCATTGGCCTCGGCGCCGGCGAGCCGGACTTCGACACGCCGCAGAACATCAAGGACGCGGCGAAGCGTGCCATCGACAAGGGCGAAACCAAATACACCGCAGTCGACGGCACGCCGGCGCTGAAGCAGGCGATCATCGCCAAGTTCAAGCGCGAAAATGCGCTCGATTACGCGCCGGAGCAGATCATCGTCGGTGCCGGCGGCAAGCAGGTGCTGTTCAACGCGCTGCTGGCGACGATCAATCCCGGCGACGAGGTGGTGATACCGGCGCCGTATTGGGTGTCGTATCCAGATATCGTCAATCTTTGCGAGGGCACGCCGGTGGCGGTGACCGGGCCGGAGAACAACGGCTTCAAGGTTCGGCCGCAAGACCTCGAGGCAGCGATCACCAAGCGCACCAAGTGGCTGATCCTCAATTCGCCGTCGAATCCGTCGGGTGCGGCCTATACCGCCAACGAGCTCAAGGCGATTGCCGATGTGGTGATGCGCCATCCGCAGGTCTGGGTGCTGAGCGACGACATCTACGAGCACCTGACTTACGGCGACTTCAAGTTCGCCACGATTTGCAACGTCGAGCCGCGGCTCTATCCGCGCACGCTGACACTCAACGGTTTCAGCAAGACCTACTGCATGACCGGGTGGCGGCTCGGCTTTGCCGGCGGCCCGAAGGAGCTGATCGCTGGCATGGCGGCGCTGCAATCGCAGTCCACCACCAATGCCAGCTCGATCAGCCAGGCGGCCGGTGTCGAGGCGCTCAATGGACCGCAGGACTTCATCCCGCGCCACAACAAGGTCTTCCAAGAGCGCCGCGACCTGATCGTCGCCGGCCTGAACCGCTGCGCGGGCCTGCGGTGCGGCGTGCCGGAAGGCGCGTTCTACGTCTATCCGTCGTGCGCCGGCGTGATCGGCAAGACGACGCCGCAGGGCAAGGTGCTCAAGACCGACGGCGATTTCGTCGACTATTTGCTCGAGGCCGAAGGCGTGGCCGTGGTCCAGGGCGAGGCTTTCGGCCTGTCGCCCTATTTCCGCATCTCGTACGCCACCTCGAACCAGGCGCTTACCGAAGCCTGCAAGCGCATCGAACGCGCCTGCGCCGCGCTGAAGTAAAGCCGCTCATCCAGATTCCGGTTGCCACGGTTCGCCGGCGGCGCGACCATTGTCGTTCGAGAGTGCGTCGCCGCTAGGCGGGGCGTTCTGACATAGCCCCGAAGCGGATATTTCCCAAGCCGGACGCGGCGCACGGCGCGAAGCGGAGGCACACATGGGCGAAAGAGCGGGCGGGCCGCGTGTAGCGGCCCTGGTCGGACCTTACCTCTCCGGCAAGACGACCCTCCTTGAAGCCCTGCTCTTCGCTGCCGAAGCCATCCACCGATGCGGCACACAGAAGAACGAGACCACGGTCGGCGATTCCGCTCCCGAAGCGCGGGCACGGCAGATGTCGACCGAGATCAATCCGGCGCACGCCACCTATCTTGGCGACCGCTGGTTCTTCCTTGATTGCCCGGGATCGGTCGAGCTCGCCACCGAAGCGCAGACGGCGCTGCTCGCCGCCGACGTTGCGGTGTTGGTGTGCGAAGCTGTGCCTGATCGCGTGCTGGCGCTGTCGCCGCTGCTCAAATTCCTCGACGACCGCCAGATTCCGCACATGATCTTCGTCAACAAAGTCGACCAGACCTCGGCGCGTGTCTCCGAGTTGCTCGCAGCGTTGCAGTCCATCTCGATGCGCCCGTTGGTGCTGCGCCAGGTGCCGCTGCCCGGCCCGGACAACACCATTGCCGGCTATGTCGATCTGGTCAGCGAGCGCGCCTATCGCTATCAGCCGGGCAAAGCGTCGGACCTGATTAAGCTGCCCGATGCGATGGCCGCGGCC
>JBAVMB010000043.1:0-1609 GCA_049689615.1 Allostellaceae bacterium | reverse complement strand
ACTGACGGCAGCGTAAAGAATTTCTCGAGCGGAACCGTGCGCTCGCCCGCCGGCCCTACGATTCGCGCGTTGGCGCCGAACGCGATGAGCGCGGGCGCGAGGTTCGACGGATGCACGATATACGACGGACCGCCGCCCAGGATCGCGTGGTAGCGATTGAGCCCGCCGATCGAGTAGCACTTGTCGCCGCCTTTCTTCAGGCAGACAGTCAGCGGATTGCGGAAATACCAGCATCGCGGACGCTGCAACAAATTGCCGCCGACGGTCCCGAGGTTGCGAATCTGCGGCGTGGCCGCCTCACTGGCGGCGTCGGAAATCGCGGTGAAGCGTTTTTGAATCTCGCCGTTGGTCGCGACCTCGTGCAGCTTCACCAAAGCGCCCAAGCGCATCGAACCGTCAGGCTGATGCTTGATTCCCTGCAGCTCCGGCAAGCCCTTGAGATTAACCAGTGTCGCCGGACTGGCGATGTCCTGCTTCATCAAATCGACGACATCGACGCCGCCCGCGATCGCGCCATGATTGGGCGCGGCGAGCATCGTGCTCGCATGCGCCAGATCGGCGGGGGTGAGGATGGTGAACTTGTTCATCACGCACGCCCCACCGCGGCGAGAATTTTGTCGGGCGTCAGCGGCAACTCGCGCAGCGGAGCGCCAACCGCGTCGCTCACCGCGCACGCTACCGCCGCGGCGCTCGCGACGTGCGCAACCTCGCCGATTCCGAGCACGCCAGTGTTGGTGCCGCCATTCATCACGTCGAGAAACATCACGTCGATTTGAGGAACGTCGAGCGCGCCGACCAGTTTGTAATCGTCCATGGTCGGATTCATCATCAGACCGAGATTCGGATCCATCCGGCGGTCCTCGAACAGCGCAAAGCCGATTCCCATCAACACGCCGCCATTGATCTGGCTGCGCGAGGTCATCGGATCGATAATCGTGCCCGCGTCATGCACCGCGACCACGCGCTTGACGCGCACCACTCCGGTTTCGGTATCGACTTCGACCTCGGCAAACTGGCATCCGGCCTGATCGTTCCTGTAGGCGGCGTAGTTGGGAATCCGGTCGCCGCCGGCGGAAATCGAATCGCCGGGAATCCGGCGGCAAATATCTTTGAATGCGACTTTTCGCGACGGATCGAAGCGCACGCAGACTGTGCCGTCGCGCGCTTCGAGGTCCGACGGCTCCGCGCCGAGCATCGGCGCCGCAATCTTGAACAGCTTGTCCTTCAGATGCGCCGCCGCCTGGCGGATCGCAGGCGTGTTGGACGGCGAGCTCATGCTGCCGCCCGAGGGCAGCGAGAACGGATAGCGCGTGTCGCCGATCTCGGTCGCAACCTGCGCGATCGGGAGACCGAGCTCCTCGGCCGCGACCACCGCAAGCGCGGTGCGCGTGCCGGTGCCGATATCCTGCGTGCCGCAACGGATCTCGACGCGCCCGTCGCGATGCGCGATCGCCAGCGCCTCTGGCCCCGAGGCTCCGAGCGCGTGCCATGCGGCGCACGCCACGCCGGTCCCGCGGCGAACCGGTCCGTTCGATTTTTTCGCGGCGCTGTCTTTCGTCCAGCCAAAGGCGCGCGCGCCCAGTTCGAGCTCGATCGCACGGATCGGATT
>JBAVMB010000042.1:0-2904 GCA_049689615.1 Allostellaceae bacterium | reverse complement strand
GACGACGATGCCGCCGCGGCGGTGGCGAAGGTCATCGGCCCCGGCACGCGCCGGCGCGGCAATCGCCTGCGCCTGCACGACAAGATGCGCGCGCTCGACATGCTGGCGCGGCATGTCGGCAAAGGCGATGCGGGCGTATTCGAGCACGACGCGATCGGCCGTGACGCCGGTGCGCGCGGCGCGCGCGGCCATCGCCTGCTTCACCGCTTCCTGCACGTCCCGGCGCGCCATCAGCTTGTTGCCGCGCGTGGTGGCGGACCTTGCCGGATAGCCGGAACGGCGCGCAGCCGCCGCCGCGTTTAGATCCACCAGATATTCGCGGACGAATTGCTGGATGCGGAGATGCATGGCGGAAGCCGCGCCGAATGCGCGCCAATAAAAACGCCCGCGCGGCGGTTGCCGGCGGGCGGATTTCAAGTGTCTGAATTTCATAGCATATCAGATCGGATCAGTCAAGGACATTTGCGCTATCGCCGCGGCGAAACGCGGCCATAAGATCGGCGACGGCTGCAGCGACGCGCCATCCAGGAAAGGCGACGGCCATGTTGAAACGGATCGACCACGTCGAAATCGTGCCGCAGGATTTCGAGCGCAGCCTGGCGTTCTATCGCGACGTGCTGGGCTTCAAGCTCGATCACCGCATCGCGATCGACTCACCGCCAATGACCGAGGTGGTCTATCTGCGGCAGAACGATTCCGCGATCGAGCTGCTGCGCGCCGTGCCGCCGATACCGCGCAGCCACCGCTATGGCCAAGCCGGCTATAACGCCATGGCGTGGGAAGTGGACGACATGGACGCGACGCTACGCGAGCTGGCGCAAAAGGGCGTCGCGCCGAGCTGGGGACCGCGTACGCGCGAAGCCTTCATCCGCGCGGAGATCGCCGATCCCGACGGCAATGCGATCGAGCTCCGGCAGTGGCTCAAGAAGCCGGCGTGACCGCGGGCAAACGGCACCGGACATAACGGCGGATGGCCGGGCTCGGGCCCGGCCATGACGGAATGTTATGCTGTCCGTCATGACGCCGAGCATGCTTGCCGCCCTCGCCTTTGCCGTCCTCGCGGTGCACCTCGGCGTGATCGCGTTCAACGTGGTCGGCCTGGTTGCCGTCCCGATCGGCGCGTGGCGCGGCTGGCGCTGGGTGCGGATTTTCTGGTGGCGCGCGCTGCACCTGGCGCTTCTTTGTGTCGTCGCGTTGCAGGCGCTGTTCGGCCGCGCGTGTTTCCTGACGTTGTGGCAAGCGGCGCTCGAACAGGATGCGGGCGCGCCGGCGTCGCGCGAGCCGCTGATCGCGCGCTGGATCGACAGCCTGATCTTCTGGAACCTGCCGATTTGGGTCTTCGCCGCGCTGTATGGCGCGGTGCTGGTCTATGCGTTGGCGCTGTGGCGGTGGGTGCCGCCGGAGCGGCGATGAGTCCGATCCCGCGCAGCGGCGCGCACGCCGTCACTTCTCCGTGCGCGTGGACTCAGACGGCCGGCCGATCCGGGTGATGGGCGTCCAACTCGGCGCGTCGCTCGCCGGAAAGCTATCCTGCGACGTGCCGTCTATATCCGCCGTGCTTGCCGCCGGCTTCTTCGACCGTTCAGCAGGCTGTCTCCTCTTGTCCGATTTGCCGCGGTCCATCGGGACTCCACGTGCGCTTGCGCGCCTATTGCATGAACCAGCCGTGGCTTACGACCAGCGACTGGCCGGTGAGCGCGTTGGATTCAAAGCCGGCGAAGAACACCGCCGCCGCAGCGACATCCTGAACCGTGGTGAACTCGCCGTCCACGGTCTCCTTGAGCATCACGGTCTTGATCACCTGGTCCTCGGTGATGCCGAGTTCCTTCGCCTGCTCGGGGATCTGCTTTTCGACCAACGGCGTGCGCACGAAACCGGGGCAGATGACGTTGGCGCGGACGCCGTGCGCCGCACCTTCCTTGGCGACCACCTTGGCGAGGCCGATGAGGCCGTGCTTGGCGGTGACGTAAGGCGCCTTCAGCACCGAGGCTTCCTTGGAATGGACCGAGCCCATGTAGATGACGCTGCCGCCGCGGCCCTGCTTGTACATCTGGCGCAGCGCGGCGCGCGTCGTCAGGAAGGCGCCGTCGAGATGGATGGCGAGCAGCTTCTTCCACTTGGCGAATTCGAACTGATCGAGTGGCGCGACGATCTGGATGCCGGCGTTGCTGACCAGGATGTCGATGCCGCCGAATTGCTTGACCACCGCGGCCATGCCGGCGTCGACCTGATCCTCCTGCGTCACGTCCATGGCGACGCCCATGGCGCGCGTGCCGGTGTTGTCGAGTTCCTTGGCGGTGGCTTGGGCGCCCGCGAGATTGAGATCGGCGATGGCGACGCGCGCGCCTTCGCGCACATAGGCGGTAACGATCTCCTTGCCGATGCCGCTGGCGGCGCCGGTGACGACGGCGATCTTGTCCTTCAAACGCATGGGATCCTCCTTGGTGAAATCAATTCGGCGGAATTCAGCGCAGATAATCGTGCACGGCTTTGCCGAGGCCGAGGGTGACGTCCGACAGGATATGCGCCGCCGAGACGACTTCAAGCACCGGCAGCTCGGCGACCGGCGCCAGCGCGTCGGGATCGCTGCGGTAGGTGATGACCATGAACTCGCGATTGACGAAGCGATAGGGCCCCGGCGGATAGGCCGGGCTGGTCAGCGGCATGGCGAAGGCGCGGGCGCGGATATCGGATTCTTTCATGGCGATCCTGGGCTGGAGGGGCGAACGGTGCGGTCAATCGGCGGCGGCCGGAGCCGGGGCCGTCGCGTCGAAGATGCGCAGGCCGTCGTCGTTGTCGGGCCGCGCCAGCGCCTCGGGATGCTCGAGCGTGCGGACGGTGTCGGTGTAGCCGGCGCGCCAATGGTCCTCCATGCTGAGACGCGCGAAGACATAGTCCTTGGCG
>JBAVMB010000041.1:0-3341 GCA_049689615.1 Allostellaceae bacterium | reverse complement strand
CCGAGGCACGATTGCTGAGTGCGTTCGAAAGCGCACCGGCGGCGTTCGCGCTCTATGACAGCGAAGACTGCCTGGTGCTGTCGAACGGCGTCTATCGATCCTTCTTTGCGCCGATCAAGGACCTCATCATTCCGGGCAAGACTTTCCAGGAATTGAGCGAAGCTGCCGTCAGCCATCACGCCTTCGCCGATGTGCATCCGGACGAGCGCGAGTTCTTGCGCTGGCGCATGGATCAGCATCGTTTGGGCATCGGTGAGCCGGTGCTTCAGCTGCGCGATGGCCGTTGGATCCTGATGCGCGAGCGGCGCACCAAGGAAGGCGATACTGTGCTGTTCTATTCGGATATCACGCCGCTGAAGGAGCGCGAAGAGCAGCTCGGCCAGGCGCGGCAGCAGGCGGAACAGGCCAATCAGGCCAAGACCGCGTTCCTGGCCAATATGAGCCACGAGTTGCGTACTCCGCTCAATGCCATCATCGGCTTCTCCGAGATGATCGAGCGCAAAGTCCTTGGGCCGATCTCCGAGAACTACCGTCAGTACGGCGAAATCGTTCGTACCAGTGGCCAGCATCTGCTGTCGATCATCAATGACATTCTGGATATCGCCAAGCTAAACGCCGGCAAGACCGAGCTCCATCTCGAGCCGGTCGACGTCAATCTCACAATCGTCGAGGCGATCGCCATCATGTCGCGTAAGGCAGACAGCGCTGGGATTGCGATCGTCACCGACCTGGCGCCGCGGTGTCCGACGATCGAGGCCGATCCAGTTCGTATCCGCCAAGTCATGCTCAACGTTCTGGCGAACGCGGTCAAGTTCACGCCCGTCGGCGGTCGTATCGACGTTGCCACCACGGTCGCGACCACTGAGCTATGCATTACCGTCAAGGACAACGGCGTTGGCATGGCACCCGAGGACATTCCGCGGGCGCTGGAGCCGTTCACGCAAGTCGGCCGCGAGCGAACATTGGCGCAGGAGGGCACGGGTCTCGGCCTGCCGATCTCCAAGACCCTGGTCGAACTGCACGGCGGCCGGCTGGAGATCAGCAGCGCGCCCAAGAAGGGCACTACCGTGACAATCAACTTGCCGATTCGCCGCGCGGGCCAGACCGCAACCGATAAACCGATTTTGGACATCGCAGTCTAAGCCAGGCGACAGGAGTGCAGGCCATGAAATGGAACATGCTAGGCATTCTCATCGGCGCTATCGCATTGGCCGGCCTTCCGGCTCATGCCGCCGATCCGATCCGCATCGGCGTCGACGGGCCGTTCACCGGCGGATCGGCGCCGATGGGTATCGACATGCTGCGCGGCGTCGAACTCGCCGCCGACGAGATCAACAGGGCGGGTGGCATTCTCGGCCGCCCCCTTGTCCTGGTGAAGCGCGATGACCAGGCGAACAACGACCGCGGTGCACAGATAGCCGACGAGCTGACTGAGAACCATCTGGTCGATGCCGCCGTCGGCTATATCAACACCGGCGTCGCGCTGGCGGCGATTCCGTATTTCGAAGAGGCACATATCCCGGTCGTGCTTGGCGTCACCACCGGCAGCGTGCTCACGCGGCAATTTGCGCCACCGGAATACGCTGAGAACTATGTTTTCCGCGTATCCTGCAGCACCGCGCTCGAGGTCGAGAAGATCGCCGAGATCGTTAAGGCGCGTGGCTACCAGAAGATCTCGATCTTCGCCGACACCACCGCCTATGGACAGGTCGGCCGTCACGACTTGATTCAGGCGTTGGCGGCGCAAGGCATCGCGCCGGTGTCGAACGAGAAATTCAACATTGGCGATACTGATATGACAGCCCAATTGAAGCGCGCCCGCGAGGCCGGCGCCGACGTCGTGCTCACCTACGGCATCGGTCCCGAGCTTGCTGCGATCGCCAACGATCGTGCTAAGATCGGCTGGATGGTGCCGATGATCGGCAGCTGGACGTTGTCGATGTCGAATTTCATCGACGCCGCCGGCGTCAACGGTAACGGCACCGTTATGCCGCAAACGTTCATCGAACAAAGCGATACGCCGAAACGGACCGCGTTCATGCAGGCGTTCCACACCGCTTACAAGGTCACGCGCATGGATTCGCCGCCTTCGGCGGCGCAAGGCTATGATTCGCTCTATCTGCTGGCGGCTGCGATCCGGCAGGCCGGCACGGTCGACGGGCCAAAGGTTCGCGCCGCGCTCGACAACCTGCGCGACAAGGTCGAAGGCGTCGTGCAGGTCTACAATCGTCCATTCAATCCGACGAACCACGAGGCCGTCGGTGCCAACGACGTCGTCTATGGTGTGGTCGACAATGGCCGTGTCGTCCGTCTGGTGATGACCACCCAAACTGCGGGCGTGAAGTAACCGCACCAGCAGCAGGTCCTCGGCCTGCGCATAGGCCTACCGCGCAGCTTCGGCTTGCATGCCGGAGTGCCGGGCGGGAATACTCCGGCACTGCAACCATCCAGGCGGCTGCCATGCTCGGCGTTCGTGACATTCTGAAGCGCGTTGCTGCCAGCGAGGCGACGGCCGAATCCGAAACCCGTGCCTGCCTCGATCGCATCGCCGAACGCGAAACCGCGGTCGGCGCTTGGGCCTTTCTCGATCCCGCGCGCGCCGTGGCCGAGGCGCGCCGCCGCGACCAAATGCGCGTCAAGGGTCCGCTGCATGGCGCCGCCGTCGGCATCAAGGACATCTTCGATACCGCCGACATGCCGACCTCTTATGGTTCGCCGATTTACGCCGGCCATCGGCCGGCGGCCGATGCGGCCTGTGTCGCGCTGTTGCGTGCCGCTGGTGCAGTCGCGCTCGGCAAGACCGTTACCACCGAATTCGCCATGACGCATCCGGGCCAGACCCGCAATCCGCACAATCCGGCGCACACGCCGGGCGGATCGTCGTCGGGTTCGGCGGCGGCGGTGGCCGCCGGCATGGTGCCGGTGGCGCTCGGGACCCAGACGCTGGGCTCGGTGATCCGCCCGGCGGCGTTCTGCGGCATCGTCGGCTTCAAGCCGAGCTATGGCGCAATCAACCGCGCCGGCCTAAAATATGCGTCGGAATCGGCCGACACGATCGGCATCTTCGTGCGTGCGGTGGCCGACATTCCGCCGGTGCTCGCTGCGTTCACGGGCGCGCCGATGGATTTATACGACAAGACGCTCGACAAGGCGCCGCGTATCGGCCTGGTCCGTGGCGTCGAATGGGACAAGGCGGAGCCGGCGGCACAAATGGCGTTCGAGAGTGCGGCGCAGCGGTTCGCGAAGGCGGGCGCAAGCCTGCGCGACGTCACCATCGATCCGGCGCTCAAGACCGCGCACGACAGCTCGCGGATCATCACCGGTTACGAATTGGCGCGTGC
>JBAVMB010000040.1:0-4839 GCA_049689615.1 Allostellaceae bacterium | reverse complement strand
GTTAAGCGCGAGGCCACGCACATGCAGGTAGAACCCGTCCCCGAACCGGGTCTCGTAGACATCTTCGTCCAGCACAGCCCAGACTGTGAGAGTGCCGCCCGCGTCCCTGATCCGCTGGCGCACGCTCTCGACCATCGCGGGCGTGATTTCGGTCTCGCCCGCATACTTGGGCGGTCCAAATTTCAGGATATTGCGGTCGTCT
The DNA here is from genome assembly GCA_049689615.1 of Allostellaceae bacterium. Taxonomy (GTDB): domain Bacteria; phylum Pseudomonadota; class Alphaproteobacteria; order ATCC43930; family CGMCC-115725; genus REEB95. The sequence goes on along the minus strand of JBAVMB010000040.1, from coordinate 4,637 downwards.
GGAAGCGGCATCGCTGTACTCGCTCGGGCGGCAAGATTACCAAAAACCGGGGATTCTTCGCTATATGCCGCGATTCCACTTCGTTCTCGGAAGGCTTAAAAGGCTCGCCTTCGCAAGGGATTAAGCCCTATAACCGCAAATAGTCTATCAAATTGGTTGCAGGCCCCCGCAACCATCTCGCTCGATTACAAACGGCCGTCCTCTGGACGGCCGTTTTTCGTTTCGGCGCGAGCTTGGCGCAGGATGCCTTCGGGTTCCGGGATGCGCCTGCCGGCGCGGGCCAACGGCGCCTTCACGCTGACGCCGGCATTGAGACTGGCATCGATCAGATTACGATCGGCGGGCGCACCCATCGCGCGGACGAAGACGCCAACCGAACGCGGTCCATCCGGCTGCCGCCATACCATCTGGTCAATGACACCATAAACGCTGAAATTGCCGCGATATCGGCGCGCGAGACCATTGCTCGCCGGGCTCGCCAGCGACACGCCGTTGGTGTCGAACTGCTGGTCGAGAAAGCTGCCGCTGTCGTACCAGCCGCCGAGCTTATAGGTGGCCGGCAGGCCGCAGGCGAGGCTGCCGCAATCCTTGGCCGGCGAGGCATTGGCGGCGTATTGCAGCTCCGTCATCCACAACGCGCCGCCACCAAGATTGAATTTCGTTCCCGAGGCCTCGGCGCCGCGCAGCTGCGGATCGTTGTTGAACGGACCACCCGGAGGATTGTCGTCGAACACGCCGGCGAGCACAGTTAGCGTGTCGCTCGGTTGCGCACGGACGCGTACACCGGGCGACGACAGCGGATAGGCCGGGCCGCCGGCGAAAAGATCGGCCGACGGCAGCATCGGCCATCCCATCATCGTGTTCACGAACAGGCCGGCATATTGGCTGACGATGAATTCCTGATCGACGCTCTGCTGGCCGAACTTGACGTCAGCCTTGCCGCCAAGAAATGCCTGCTGATACCACAGCTCCCACAAACGGGTCGCGCGGTTGGCTTCGATGCCGCTGGAAGATTGCAGGGTGGCAAGGTTGTCGGTGCTGAGATTGCGGCCGTGGATCTGTAGCGCGCTGACGTCGAACGTGCCGCCGGACCATTGGAAGGTCTTCTTAGTGTCCAAGCTCAGACTGGCTGTGGTTAGGCCATCGTAATCGGCGCCGGTATGGATGCCGCCGGTGACGTTGCCGAGAACCTCGCTGGTTTCCTGCAGATTGAAAGTAATGCCGACGCTCTGCAACGCCGGCCGCAAGCCGCCGATATCGCCGAGCAGGTTGGAACGCTCCCACAAGCCCGTCGGCGTTGGCGTCTGGTCGCCGGTCGCAGTTTGCGCCGCCGTCGGCAGCACCCAAAACAGGGCCGCAATCCCGGCGGTCAGACATGGAAGCGTTCGCCTGTATCGCATTCTTCGCCCTTATGATCGCTTTCGGTGACGGAGCTGCGACAAGCGTGATCGCAGACCGTATGTTATAACATTTCACTAGACTGTGGCGGACGCTACGTTATATCGTCGCAAACACGCAAGCAGTTTCGGCCGCAATCTTTTCGAGGGGGCGTCATGAAGCGTTTCTCCTTTCTCGCAGTAACGATCGCCGTGTTAAGCGCGACGCCGGCATTCGCCGCTGGCCCCGTTCCGATCGTCGCTGCCGAGAATTTCTATGGCGACGTCGCGCACCAGATCGGTGGTGCCGACGTGACGGTGACCAGCATACTGAGCAATCCCGACGAAGACCCGCACCTGTTCGAGGCCAGCCCCTCGGTTGCGCGTGCGATCTCGGGGGCAACGTTCGTGATTTACAGCGGCATCGATTACGATCCGTGGATGGCGAAACTGCTCGGCGCCGCCCGCAGCCCAGACCGCACCACCATCGTCGTAGCCGAGCTTGCCGGCAGGAAGGCAGGCGATAATCCGCATATTTGGTACGATCCGAATACGATGCTGAGACTGGCCAGTGCGCTAGCAGATGAGCTGAGCGCTGCCGATCCCGTGCACCGCGCGGATTTTCAAGCCCGATTGCTGCAATTCCAACATTCAATGAAACCGATGCAGGCGGAAATCGCGGCTCTTCGAGCGCGCCTGGCCGGGGCGCCGGTGACGGCGACCGAACCCGTCTTCGGCTACATGTTCGAGGCGCTTGCGCTGCGGGTTCGTAATCAATCCTTTCAGCTGGCCGTGATGAACAGCACCGAGCCGAGCGCTTCCGACGTTGCAGCGTTCGAAACTGATCTCAAGACCCATAAGGTGAAGCTGCTGGTCTATAACAGACAAGCCGCGGACCCGATTGCCACACGCATGATGAAGCTCGCCGAGGCCTCGCAAATTCCCGTCATAGGCGTGACGGAAACCGAACCGCCGGACATGAACTACCAGCAATGGATGACAAGCGAGCTCGATGCCGTTGCGCGCGCGTTGCCGAAATAACCGCCGATGAACGCTATCGCGCTGCGCGATGTTCGCCTGACGCTCGGCGGCCGCGTCGTCCTGGACGGTATCAACCTGGATGTTGCGGCCGGCGAATTTGTCGGAGTTCTTGGACCCAACGGTGCGGGCAAGACGACGCTGATGCGCGCGCTGCTCGGCCTGGTGCTGCCGAGCCGCGGGACGATCCAGATCCTCGGCAAGCCGGCGACCCGCGGTAATCCCGCCATCGGTTATATACCCCAGAGTCATGGCGCAGTCGCAATCGCCGGCTTGAGCGGTTGGGATTTTGTCGCCAGCGTCGTGGACGGCCATCGGCTCGGGTTTCCGATCGTCAGCAAAGCGGGGCGCGCCGAAGTCGAGCGCGCGCTGGATCGAGTTGGCGCGCGGACGCTGGCGCGACGGCCGCTGGCCGAGATTTCGGGCGGCGAGCGGCAGCGGCTGTTACTCGCGCAGGCGCTAATCGGCAATCCGCGCTTGTTGCTGCTGGACGAGCCGCTCATCAGCCTCGATCCGCGTCATCAAGCCGAGGTGATCGCTTTAGTGCAATCGCTGCAGCGCGAACTGGGGGTCACCGTTTTGTTCAGCGCCCATGAAATCAATCCGCTGCTCGGCGCCATCGACCGTGTTCTCTATCTTGGCAGCGGACAGGCTGCGCTCGGTACCGTCGACGAGGTCATCACTGGATCAGTGCTGTCGCGGCTTTATGGCTCTGAAATCGAAGTTGTGCGCGCCAAGGGACGAATCTTCGTGATGTCGGGCGGACACGAGTTGGAGGGCGACGGCCATCGCCACGATACGGGCACTTCGCATTCGCACGGCCACCATCGGGGCCATTCTGGCCATGCTTGACTACGATTTCATGCGCCACGCCTTTGCCGCCGCGACGATTGTCGCAGTCGTTGCCGGCGCCGTCGGCTATTTCCTGGTGCTGCGCAGCCAGACCTTTGCCGGCCATGCGCTGGCGCATGTCGGCTTCACAGGCGCGACCGGCGCGGTGCTCATCGGCGTGTCGCCGCTGTGGGGCTTGTTGCTGGTGACGCTGGCAGCCGGTCTCGGCATGGGTTTTATGGGTGAACAATTGGCGCAGCGTGACGTCGCAATCGGTCTGGTGCTAGCTTTGGCGCTCGGCCTTGGCCTTTTGTTCCTGCATTTTTTTACCGCCTACGCAACGCAAGCGACCGCGCTTTTGTTCGGCAATGTCCTCGCCGTCGATGTCCAAACGGTGTGGACGCTACTGGCGCTCGGTGCGATCAGTCTCGCATTGCTGGCGACTATTTCGCGGCCGCTGCTGTTCGCCAGCCTGCAGCCGGAGTTGGCCGAAGCGAGGGGCGTTTCGCTGCGGCTCTATTCGGTGTTGTTCCTGGCGATTGTGGCGCTGACTACGGCTGAATGCGCCCAGATCGTCGGCGTGCTGCTAGTTTTCGCGCTGATGGTCGGCCCGGCGGCCGCAGCGTTGCGATTGACGCACGCCGTAGCCACCGGTGTGCTGTTATCCGCGCTGCTCGCTGTCGTCGAGGCGTGGCTGGGACTGACGCTGGCATTTTACACAGATTGGCCGACCAGCTTCTGGATCACTGCGTTGAGCGTGGTGGTCTATCTGCTCGCCAATTTGCGCTGGCCCGCAGCAATCCGCGGCTAGGCCGCGTGCGCACAGGCGGCGCAGGTGCCTTCGATCTCGACGACGGTGTCGCGCGCCCGGAATCCTTTGCGTTCGGCGGCGTGCGCCAACGCACGGGTGGTTGCCCGGTCCTCGATTTCCGCGACCGAACCGCATTCGCGGCAGATGAGAAATTGGGCGATGTGCCGATGGCCCGATTCAGCGCACGGGATGAACGCATTGAGGCGCTCGAGCCGATGGATCAGGTGGCGTTCGAGCAAGAAGTCGAGGGCGCGATAGATCGTCGGCGGTACCGCGCCCTTGCGGATTTTCTTCAGGCGGTCGAGCAGCTGATAAGCCGTGACGGGGCCGTCGGCTTCCAAGACGAGGCTGAGAACGCAGCGGCGCAACGGCGTGAGCTGGGCGCCGTCCCGCGCGCACGCTTCGTTCGCTCGATCTATTTTCGCTGCGATACCGCGGCGCACCTTGGCGGTCATGGTCGATCCCGCAACTGACGGAAGATGCTACATTATATCGCGCGGGCCGCGCTCGCTACGGTCGTTTCGCCACGGGGTGCCGACGAATGCGCTCCCGTGGCTAGCGGATCAACGCCGCACCGACAC
>JBAVMB010000039.1:0-7173 GCA_049689615.1 Allostellaceae bacterium | reverse complement strand
CCGCACCGCCGCGCGTCAGACGAGACCGCTTTTCGCCGCGAGGTGCGGCTGGGGCGCCTTCAGGACCGCGTCGAGCAGGTCTTCGATGCGCGGCAGCACTTGGTAGAGGTCGCGCGCGCCGCGTGGTGCGAAACCGGAATCGATCACGTGCTCGAACAGGTGTAGCAACGGCACCCAATATTCCTGCACATCGATCAGGAAGATCGGCTTGTCGTGCAAACCGAGTTGTCGCCAGGTGATGCATTCGAGCGCTTCTTCCAGCGTGCCGAAGCCGCCCGGCAGAATGGCGAACGCGTCGGCCATCTCGAACATGGTCTGTTTGCGTTCGTGCATGTTGCTGACCACGATGAGGCGGGTCAGGCCGGTATGGCCGATCTCGCGCTCGTGCAGGTGGCCTGGAATTATGCCGGTGACTTCGCCGCCGTAGGCCAACGCGGCGTCCGCCATCAGCCCCATAAGGCCGACACGGCCGCCGCCATAGACCAGGCCAATGCCGTTCTCTGCCAGGAGGCTGCCCATGCGGATGGCAGCGGCGCGGTAGCTCTCGTCGACGTTTCCGGCAGCGCCGCAATAGACACAGATACGCTTGATCAAAGCCATTCTTAGTTACCTTCGTTTTTCTGCCTCAGCATGCATGCAAGCGGCGCTTGCGGTCGAGCGCTCAAATCACATGGTCGCGATGTCGGCGGATTTGACGCCCATGCCGGCGCATGGCGAACCGATGCCGCCATTGCCGCCGAATTCTGCCGCAGCGGTGAAACGGCACGCGCTTTGCGATGGGAACGGCAAAACAATTGAAAAGCCCCGTTAACCACGCCGCCAGGAACAGCGAAGGACGAGATGAAGCCCGTAATGTTGACTGTGCTGGTCGCGACTGGCGCCCTAATTGCAACCGCCGCGGCGGCTCTGCCGCTCGGTGGTCCGGCGCTCGGCGGCAGCGCCGGCCTGGCGCTGGCCGGTGCCGGCATGTTGGCGTGCGGCATCGTGCTCCGCCGGCAGCGGCGTGTCGCCGGCTTGGCCACGCGCCCGGTGATGCCGGTCGTACAGCCGGCGCTCGCGCCAATTCCGCGCTTTTTTCCGGAAGGTGGTCCGCACGGACACGTCGTGCCATTCGGACGCAAAGGCGAGACTTTTTCGGAAGCGCGCCTGACGCGCGATCTGCTGCGCCGGGCCGAGCGTGTGTGCGCCGCCTCCCGCGCTCGCGTCGAAGATGGATTACGCTGAGCGGCGGCGGCCGCCGTCACAGCACCGGCCCGTTGAAGAACTGCCGGCCTTCGCGGTCCTCGATCTCGACCACCCAAACATCGGGGTCGCGCTTCACCTGGCGCGCGATATAGGCGTCGGCGGTCGACTCGTCGACCGGCGTTTCGCCGGTGGCGCGCAACCAAGCGAGCTCGCCGCTCCGGCTGCGGGTTTGCGCCAGGACGGTACAGCCGAGATCGGCGCGGTTGAGCTTCACCAGGATCGTGCCGGCGTCGCCGTCGCCGCGTCGCGCGACGGCGATCGGGACCGCGCGCAGCGCGCATAGCCGCACCGCCGCCTGCACCACCAGCTTGGTCTTGAGCCGCGCTTCCAACGCGCGGCTCACGCGCTCTTCGGGAAATTGAGCTCGATCATCACGCCGTTGGGATCAGGAAAGAAAATCTGCTGCACGCCGGCGCCGGGCGGATCGCGCTCCTCGAACTTGACGCCGCGGCCGGCGATGTGCGCACGCATTGCGGCGAAGTCCTGACCGACGAAGGCGACGTGATCGAAATTGCCGGTGTGTGCGCCGTCCGGCCCGGCGCCGATCGCGCCGCTATCGGGCACCAGGTGAACCACCGGTTGTTCACCGCAATAGAGCCAGTAACCGGGAAAGGTGAGCGGCGGGCGCCATCCGGCGTGGAAGCCAAGAACGCTTTCGTAGAAATTCTTGGTGCCTTCCATGTCCCGGGTGCGCACGGTGACGTGGTTGAGCTGAGTCAACGGCATGGCGGTCTCCTGTGGCGCCGATTTTAGCGCAACAAAAGAACCGCGCGCTATTGTGCCGCCGCGACCCGCGTCTTGACCTGGACGGCGATCTTGCCGGCGGTGTCCTTGGCGTTGCGATCGAGGTCCTTGCCGGCCATGACGAATCGCGCCGCGGCGACATACGGATTGAGCGTAACCGCTGCGCCTGGGAGCTTGCCGCTCTGTGCGTTGGTGTCCACGGCGTAGAGCGGCTGCGGCGACGCACCGCCAAGTTGGTCGATCGTTGACGCCACCTGCAGGTTGGTCGCACCGGCGCCGAAGCCGAGCGCGGCACGACGCAAACGATTGCCGGCGTCGACCTGAAGGAAGGCGCCGCGCACCAACCAGCCGGACGCCGGCAGCGGCATGCCCGACGGCAGCCGCTCCGCGGCAATGCCGTCCTTGTGCAGATCGTCGACAATCGTGTTGGCCATCAGATCGACCAAATCGCGCGCCTGTTGTTCCGGCGTGCGGGCAATGCCGAGCGGACCCGAGCCGATGATGCCTGGACGCACGCGGTTGATCAGGGTACCGGGACCGGATTGTTGGACCTGGGTGGCGTCGAGATCGAAATCGGTGACGTAAACCACCGTCGGCACGGAAGTCGGTGTCGCCAGCGCGCTGGTGTTGGTGACCTTGGCACCGCCGCAGGCCGCGAGCCCAGCCGCGATCGCACAAGCGAACAAAATGCCGAGATGATGACGCCGCATGTTCTGATCCCCCGGCGACTAGCGACCCGAAGATTAAAGCAAGGATGCGGCGCCGCGTCCACCGCTGCCGCTTTTACCCGCGCCGCAGCACGCGCTTGGCGATGCCGGCCGCGGCTTCGCGCCACGTCAGCAAGCGGCCAGCGAGCGTGTGAGGATTGGCGATCAATAGGCCCCAACGTTCGCGCCGCTGCGACAGGAACGACTTCTTAAAGGCGTCGTCGCCGCGGCCGAAATCGATCTCGCGCGGTTTGTCGCGCTCGAGCACGCGTTCCATCATCCGCATGGTCAAAATCGTGCCGACGGACAGCTCGTCGAAGCGCGTCGCATGCGCCAGCTTGTAGATCGTGACGCGGCCGCGCCAGTCGAGCCAGCATTGCGCCGCGGCGGGCACGTCGTCGACCTTGAGAATGCCGAGCCGCAACGCACCGACCGTCGCTGCCGCGCGCATCAGATGCGGCATGAAGTTGGGAAATGGCTCCGCCGCCTTCCAGCTTTCGGCGTAGACGGATTCATAGTCGCGCACGCCTTCAGCGAGGGTGGATTCGTCGTCGTGAAAGACCGTCTCGATGCGATGCGCCGCGGCGAGCGCCTTGTTCTTGCGCCGCCAGGTATTACGCAAAGCGCTGGGCCGCCTCGCGATGTAGTGATCAAAATCGATGCCAGCAGTCTCCTCGTACCAGGTGCCGCTGTCGAAATAGCGCTGCGGTCGCAGGCCGGCGGCGCTGAAAGCGTCGACCAGACCGGCAAACGATTCGTCGCGCGGATCGAGCCCCGCGAATTGTATCGCGTCGTACCGCGCGTCGGCGATTTCGCGTGCGATTGCGCCGAGCGCTTGGCGAAACGCCGCGCCGCCGGCGGCGTAAACCGGACCGTGCTCGGTGCTGTAATAGTTTGAGAGGCTGAGCAACCGATGTTGGCCGGGCGAAAAACGGCACACCAACGCAGCCCGCGTTTCGTTGTCGGTATAGAGCCGCACGCGGCTGCCGGTCTCGGTTCCGTAGCGCGCCAGGACGTGGTACCAGAGCGGCAGCGCGAAAAAACTCCGTTGCGCCGCGCGCACAAAAAGATCGGCAAGCGGCGGCGGCAGGCGGCTGAAATCGGGATCGTCGTGAACGGCCATCTTACGTCGGTTTACCCGGGGCACGACAGCTTACACCGGCGCGGCGTGCGCGATAGCGCGACTCGTCGCTTTGGCGAGGCGCGATGAGCGATTTGACGTTGATGGTTGCGCCCGTCGAGTCGCGCGCGGCGCTCGAAATCGAATGGACGGCGTTTGCCGAGCGCGTATCGGCGGGATTTTTTCTCGCGCCGGAATGGATCGGTACCTGGCTCGCGACGTTGCCGCCAGCGCTGCGGCTCTATCGCGTTGCGGCGCATCGTGGCCGCGCGCTTGTCGGGCTTGCGATCTTGGTGGTTAATCCCCTGCGGCCGTTGCTGCGCGCGCCGTCGCTCGGCATTCATCTCAACGCCACCGGCGACGAGCGCTGGGATTGCATCGCCATCGAACATAATGGCTTCCTCGCGGCGCCAGCCGATCAGCCGGCGTTGATCGCCGCGCTCGGCGAATGGTTTGCTGCTGGTGCCGGCGGTCTCGGCGACGAGCTGCGACTTCCGGGCGTACCAGCCGGCCTGTCCGGCGAGCAGTTGGCTCGCCATGGCTTGCTGCACACTAGCCAGACGCGTCCGGGTTTCGCCGTGAACCTCGAACGGGTTCACGCAGCTGCCGATTTCGCAGCTCTGCTGTCGAGCAATGCACGTCAGCAGCTGCGCCGTGCGCAACGCGATTATACGCAGGACGGCGCGCTCGCCATCGCCGAAGCGCGCGACGCCGAAGAGGCGCTGGCGTTTTTCGCCGCGCTCAAAGCGCTGCATGTGCGGTCATGGCAACGGCGTGGTCAGCGGCACGCATTCGCCGCGCCCTATTTCGAGACCTTTCACCGTACCCTGATCGAACGCGCGTTCGCGCGTGGCGTGGTCCAGTTGGTGCGCGTGAGCGTGGAGCGGAAGGCGCTCGGCTATCTCTATAATTTCCAGCACCGCGGGCGCATCTATTCCTATCAAAGCGGCTTCGACGATGCCGATCCCAAACGCCGTCCCGGCGCGGTGACTCACGCCATGGCGATCGCGCATAACGCCGCGGCGGGTGCCAAGGTTTACGATTTCCTCGCCGGCGAGAATCGGCTCAAGGCCAGTTTCGCGACGGACCACTACGAGTTGGCATGGCAAGTGGTGCGACAGCCGCGGCTCAAGTACCGGATGGAATCCGCGGCGCGCCGCGCAAAGCAGCGGGTGTTCGGTCCGGCATCGTCGTAAGCGCGGCGATGGCGGCGCGTGCTGCTTCTTCGCCAGACATATAAGCGCCATGCGCGGTGCCGAAATGGGCGACCGAACACGCTTCGCCGGCGAAAAACAGGCGATCGTCGACGGATGAAGCCAATGTCGCGCGATCATCGGCGTGGCCGGGTAGCGCCATCGAATAAGAACCGCGCGCACAGGCGTCGAAGCCCCACGACGACGCCGTGATCGGCGACAGATGTGGCCTGATGCCGGCGCCGAATAGGCTGGCGAGCTCGTCCATGGCGAACGCGGCAAACGCCGCGAGACCGCCGCGCTCCAACTCAGCGGACAGTTCACCGCCGTAGAATCCGGCGATCACCGGCCAGCCGTGCGGTCGAATCTGATAGCTGCCGGTCGTGACGCGATCGAGCGCGCCAACGAGGTGGCGATCGGTTTCGCGCGCCAGGTCGCGCGTGCCGGTTTCGTCGAGCCGCAGGAACAGCTTGTTGACAATGCCGAGCGGCAAGCCGCCGGCGGCCGCGATTTTCTCCGGCAGCGCCGGCGAGAATTTTACTTTCTCCTCGGCGATGACCGTCGTCGGCAGGGTCACGATGGTCGCGCGCGCCGACAGCGTGCCCCGGTCCGTGACGATGCGGACGCGCGGGCCACCGTGCTCGATGCGCTCGACGCGCGTGTTGAATTCGACCGGCAGGTCCTCGCCATAGCGCGCGATCAACGCGCCGTAGCCTTCGAGCACGCGCCAATTGATATAGGTTGGATCGTAGCGGCCGTAGTCGCGCGCCGAAACCTTGTCGAGCTCGGCGCCGTTGGCCCAGTTGCTGATCGCACCGAGCAGCGCATTCCACTTCCCATTGGGTTCGAGCGAGCTCGATGCCGGCATGTCGTCGGGCGCCTCGGCAGCGCGGTCGAGCCGCGCATAGAACGCATCCATCGCCGCCTGCCATTCGTGCTGCGCCGCATCGCCTTCGAACCAGGCGACGCGCCGACCCCAGTCCGGCAGCCTCTCGTCGATCGTGAAGCCGAGCTTGCGGGCGATTGGCACCCACGGGTTGATGTTGGCGGAATGGAGCCACTCGCAACCGAGATCGACGGAAAAACCAAGCGCAGTCGGAACGGTGTACGCGCGGCCGCCGAGGCGTGCCCGCGCCTCGACGACCTTGATCGCCAAACCCGCCGCGACCAAATGCTTGGCGGCGGCGAGCCCGGCCGCGCCGGCGCCAACGATCACGACGTCGAATTCGCCGGCACTTTCCGCCATAGTGAGCCCTTCCGTCGCATCCATTGTAAACCCATTGTCACAGATACCCGATCCCGAAGCCGTCGCCCGTCTCATCCGCGAAACCGCGCAGAGCGTCATACTGCCGCGCTTCGGCACGCTCAAGCGCGAGGACGTGCGCGAGAAAGCGCCGGGCGATTTGGTGACGATCGCCGACCTTGAGACCGAGCGCCGGTTGGCAGCACGGCTGACTGAGTTCGCACCCGGTTCGGCGATATTGGGCGAGGAAGCCGTCGCCACCGACCCGGGGCGCATGAGCCTAGCGGCCACCTGTGACAGTTTATGGATCGTCGATCCGGTCGACGGCACGGCGAATTTTGCGCGCGGTCAGCCAGGATTTGCCGTGATCGTGGCTTATGTCGAGCGTGGTCGTACCCACGGTGGCTGGATTTTCGATCCGCTCGGCGACCGGCTGGTCTGGGCGCAAGCCGGCGCCGGCGCCTGGTCGAACGGAAGGCGCCTGCGCGTCACGCCCGCGCCGCCGCAACCAGTCGGCGCCGCCTATGGCCGGACCGCCGGCCGCGTGCGCTTGGCCAAGGCGATCGAGCAGGCCGGCATGCGCACGCGCAACGTCGGTTCAAGCGGCATCGAATACATCAATCTGGCGCTCGGCGAGGCGCACTTCGCACTGCATTCGCGATCGCTCCCATGGGATCACGCCGCCGGCATGCTGATCGCCGCAGAGGCCGGCGGCCGCGCTGCGTTCCTCGACGAAACACACTATACACCCGGCATTCATGATCGGCCGGTGCTGGCCGCCAGCGACGCCTTCTGCTGGATGCGTGTTCGCGACGCAGTCACCACGCCGGTGCAGGGGGCAGCTGCACCATGAGCTCGATGCGCGGCAAGACTGTCGTCGTCACTGGCGCGACCGCCGGTATCGGTCGTGTCGCATGTGAG
>JBAVMB010000038.1:0-5788 GCA_049689615.1 Allostellaceae bacterium | reverse complement strand
GACCGCGATAGACCTCGCGGAACCAGCCGCCTTCCGGATGCGGCGCGAGTTCGAGCGCGCGGATGATGGCGTCGGCGTCTTTCATGGTTGCGGGCGCGGTGGCGGTCAGGCGGCGGGCTTGCTGTCCCGCTGATAATACTTCGCCCACACGTTGTTGAGCGAGAAGACGATCGGCTTGCCGAGGATTTTCTCGCTCCACAGCGGCATGAAGAACGGCCGGTCAGGCCGGAAGTAGCGGTAATAGATGTGGTCCTGCTGCGTCTCGGTGCTGCGCGCGTGCCGCGCCGCGAAGTCGCCGCAGAACGCCGCCCACGGCAGGCCGACGCATCCCAGGACGAACTGCACCCACGGCGCATCGGGATCGCGCAGCACCGTCGGAAACAGATCGCGCGTCATGTCGATCAGGCCCGGCCAGTATTGCAGGAACTCGACATTCGCGAGCGCCGGAAACTTGCGCAGGAACTTGCGGATGACGCGCTCGGCGACGCGCGGCGAGGTCACCGCGTTGCGCGCATAGGTCGTCAGCATGCTGCCGCCGCCGAGCAGCAGCCGCTGGTCGCCGGTCAGCCGCCAATAGCTGTAGACCAGGTCGGTGTCCCAGCATTGCAGCGGATCGCCCGGAAACAGCCCGGCCACTTCCTTGTCGGTGAGCGGCTCGCTGATCGTCAAGAATGTCTCGGCGTGGAACACGTTCTCGGAATAGGGCGAGAACGCGCGCGTCAGCTTGTCGGCGCAGACGATGATCTTGTCGGCGGTGACGCTGCCGCCGTGCGTGCGCACGCGGTGGCCGTCGATCGCACGCGCCTCGGTGCTCTCGAAGATGCGCACGCCGCGTTCGAGCAGCGCGCGCTTGATGCCTTGGGCGTAGCGCAGCGCATCGATGCCGAAGCAGCCGGGGTAACGCACCGCGCCTTTGTACATCGGCGCGCCGATCACCTTGGCAAGGTCCGCCGCACCGTATTCGGTCAACGGATAGGCGAGCCGCCGCCGCGCTTCGGCCTCCTCGTGGACGTCCTTGGCGCCGGACGCGTCGTTCGCGAGGAAGAGACTGTCCTGCGTCAGCAGATCGCATTCGATGCCGTGCGCGGCGACGGTGTCGCGGATGAGCGCGATGCCGTTCTCCGGCACTTGCCACAGCTCGTGCGCGCCCTGCTGGCCGAAGCGGCGCAAAATCTGCGACAGTTCGAGTTCGCTGTCCGGCGTCAGGAACCCGGCGCTTTTGCCGGTCGTGCTGCCGCCGCAGATGTTGCGGTCGATGAGGACGATACGGCTGCCCATGTCGGACAAACGCAGCGCGGCGGACAGGCCGGCCATGCCGGCGCCGACGATGACGATGTCGGCGGTGATGTCGGATGCGAGCGGCGGCTGGATCGGATCCCGCGAACTCAGCAGCGTCGTGTACCACCAATTCTGCAACAACATCGGACGCCGGCCCCCCGGTCGCTCTATGAATTCCGGACTATCGCGCCAGCAATGAAAATGCGTTTTGACGACGCGTTGGCGGCAAACTAGCCCGCGCCGCCTGCGATTCCGCGTGAATAAATTTTCATGCGGGTGGTGGCACCGTCGCCTGCATCGATTTGCGCTGCGAAAATTCACCGAACCATTTAGCCAATGCCGGATGCTGCGCGCGCCAGCCTTCGCCGGCATAACGGAAATCGAGATAGCCGAGCGCGCAGCCGATGGCGATCTGGCCGATATGGAGCGGCCCGCTGAGCGCACCTTCGCTGGCTTTGCCGTCGAGCGCGGCGAGGCCGTTGCGGATCTTGCGCATCTGGCCGGCGCTCCATTCCGGCCACTGCCGTTCCGGTGGCCGAACCGCGGTCTCGTAACGGTTGAGCACGCCGGCGTCGAGGATGCCGTCGGCCAGCGCCTGCTGCGCCAGCGCCGTCCAGCGCGCGGCGCCCGAAGGCGGAAACATCTTCGGCCCGCTGTGCAGACTGTCGAGGTATTCGCAGATCACGCGTGAATCGAACATCACCTGGCCGTCGTCGGTCAGCAGCGTCGGCAGCTTCATCAGCGGATTCTGGTGGCTCAGATCCTCGTTCGGCGTCACCGGAACGACCGACGTTGGAACGCGCTCGATGCGGCTATCGAGCCCGGTCTCCATCGCCAGCACCAGCACCTTGCGCACGAACGGCGATGTCGGCGAATAGCGCAGCTTCATCGTGTGTACCTCCGGATTGCGAGTGTCGCGGCTTCTCACCCCCATCCTAACCCTCCCCCCTCGAGGGAGAGGGAATGGGAGGGGGCGATGTCGGCATCAAAACGCATTCTTCGCTTTACGGATGGCGGCGAAGGTCACCGCCGCATCGCCGGGCGCGCGTCGGCCGCGCCGGCAACGCCGCATTCTTCGGCTCGACTGTCAACGCGAAGCGCGCGCTAGCCTAGAAACCGTCCTTCGCCTTGTCGGCCCAACAAAGGATTTTATCCGGCCGAAACTCAGTATCGCACCGACAGCGCCAGCGACCCGAATTGATGGGGGCCGCCTTGCTGTCCCTTGATCTCCTCGGTTTGGATGACTTGCGTGTAGGAGAGCCGCACGCGGCCGAGTATGACGGCCAGGCCGGCCTCGAACTCGCCGACAAAGGGTTGTCGGTCGGCGCTGGCGCTCGACTGGAAGGTGTTGCCGTCGATGGTGATGTCGTGCGCCACGGCCTGGCCATCCGCGCCGATGAAAAAGTACCAGACCAGGTTGCGCGTGGGCGCGTACACGTCGGTTCCGCTCAGCCCGGGATTGACGCGCGCCACGCCGTAATCCGAATCGAGGCCCTGGCCGATCCGGAGAACCGACCCCGCCAGCCCATAGACCCGCAGATTACCGGCGCCGCCCGTGACCTCCGGCAGCACGTCCACCTGCACCCCGTCGCGCCACAGCGGCACGCGCCAGATTTTCGTCGCCAGCAGATCCACGACCGGCTCGTCGTGAATCTGAAAGTCCCAGCCCTTGCTGGCGCCGTGGCCGATGAGGCCGTGGAAACCGTTTTGCATCTGCTTGGCCAGGGCGTCGGGTCCGACCAGGCCCGCTTGAACGCCGAGCACGCTGCGCGACGAGTCGCTGTCGTGCTGCAGCGAGAAGGTTCCGGTCAAGACGCCGGCATAGGGCCGGTCGTGCGGATCGGGCGGGATGAGCTGGACGTCCGCTGGCGTATACATCGCCTGCGACAGGTCGAGCGACCAGCGGCTCCGCCCGGGTCCCCACATCCAGTTGTCGAAATTCGCCAGCGAAGCCGGCAGCGTATCCGTCGCCGACGTGTAACCGAGGCGCAAGCCGTTGACGTAATATTTGTCCTTGAGCTTCGAAGTCGCGATCGAGGAATTTTCGTCCTGCAGAGTCCAGATGCCGTCCGGGTCCGACGGCTGCTGCGCCATTGCCGGCGCGGCAAGGGCGACGGACAGGGACGAAAACAGGGCAACGGATAGCAATGACCTTATACCGCGTCGCACGTCTATCTTGCCCCCGCAGCGACCTGAAGTGAGCCCAGCTTAAAGCATGCGGCGCTCAATTAAAAACTATCCTTCGCCTTGCGGATCGCGGCAAAGGTCGCCACCGCATCGCCGGGCGCACCCATCGCGCGTTGCAGCTCGGGCAGGTCGGCGCGCAGGAACGGATTGGTCGCCAGCTCGTCGCCCATCGTTCCCGGCACGGTCGATTGTCCGGCTGCGCGCATCGCATCGACGCGCGCCGCCCGCGCGATCAGCGCCGCGTTCTTCGGCTCCATGGTCAATGCAAAGCGCGCGTTGGCTTGCGTGTATTCGTGGCCGCAATAGACCCGCGTCTCCGGCGGCAGGTTCTTCAGCTTGCTCAGCGAGTTCCACATCTGCTGCGGCGTTCCTTCGAACAACCGTCCGCAACCTATCAGGAACAGCGTGTCGCCGCTGAACAGCGCCTGTGAATCCTTGAACCAATAGGCGATATGGCCGCGCGTATGGCCGGGCACGTCGAACACCGTCGCCGCCGCGTTGCCGAACTTGAAGGTGTCGCCGTCACCGACCGCGACGTCGATGCCGGGTATTCGCGCTCGATCGGCAAGAGGCCCGACGACGATCGCCTTGGTCGCCGCCTTCAGCTCGAGATTGCCGCCGGTATGGTCCGGATGGTGGTGCGTGTTGATGATGTGGGTGAGGGTCAGGCCGCGGCTCTTGAGCGCGCCTAGCACCGGCGCCGCTTCCGACGGATCGACGGCGCCGACCGCGCCGCTGGCGGGCTCGCGCAGCAGATAGATGTAATTGTCGCGCAGTGCGGGAATGAGCTGGATTTCGAGCGTCATGGCGGCAGACTAACGCAATTCGCCGCCCGTGCTACACTCGAAACGATGTTCATTGATGTCGTTGATTTACGCGATTTCTACGAGCGCCGGCTGGGCAGCGTCGCGCGGCAGATGATCCGCCGCCGCATCGGCGTGCTGTGGCCAGATTTCAAGGGCCTCAACATCCTCGGCCTCGGTTATGCGACGCCATTTCTGCGCCCATTCCTGTCCGAGGCCGAGCGCGTCGTCGCGCTGATGCCGGCGCCGCAAGGCGTGCTGCCGTGGCCGCGTCAGGCGCCGAACCGCGCCGCGCTGACTGACGAAAGCGACTTGCCGCTGCCCAATTTCTCGATGGACCGCGTGCTGCTGGTGCATGGTCTCGAATTCAGCGAGCAGGTGCGGCCGCTGCTGCGCGAGATCTGGCGCGTGCTTGCCGCCGGCGGCCGGCTCATTGTCGTCGTGCCCAACCGCCGCGGTATCTGGGCGCGTTTCGATCACACGCCGTTCGGCCAGGGGAATCCCTACACCACCGGCCAGCTCAATCACCTGCTGCGCGACGAAGGCTTCACGCCTGAACGCAGCGCCGGCGCCCTCTTCGTGCCGCCGACCGCGAGCCGGTTCCTGCTGCGCTCGGCCGCGCTGAGCGAACGCATCGGCGAGATGTGGTTCGGCACCTTCGCCGGCGTGGTTGTCGTCGAGGCGACGAAGCAGATCTACGCCGCCAAGCCCAAGGCCGAGCGGCTGAAGGAGCGCCGCCGCGTCCTGCTGCCGATGCCCGGCACGCCGAGTCCGGCCGGCCCATAGGCCGGCAAAAGTCAAAGTCCCGGTCCGTAGGCAGGGTGAGGGGTTGCGTTCTACGCGCCGCGGAACTTGATCGCCGCGTGCGTGCCGTCGCAGAACGGCTTGTTCTTCGACTGGCCGCAGCGGCACAGCGTCACGCGGTTGCGCACCTCATAGGCGAAGCCGTCGGCGGCGATCACCGCGATGCCGCCGCGCAGCCACAACGGCCCGCCGCAATGCTGCGCCGGATCGTCGACGACGCCGATCGACACCGGCAAATTGGGTTCGAGCGCCTGGCCCGTCGCCTTGTCCCACGCGACGAGACGCCCGGACGGACAATCCGCTACCTGCCGGATGAAGATCGCCCGCGTCTGTGGGCTGTCGGTGTGCCGCACCTGGTTCCACACCTTGCCGTGCGGATCGCAGAAGCGCGCGAACGCGCACAGACTGTCGGCGTCGGTCAGGTTCATCACCGGCCCGGCGAAGGTGCGCGCCTGTTGGCGATAGGACGCGCGGTTCGCCGTCTCGGTGCCGTCGAAGCCGACTTTTTCGTGGCTGCCGTCGCAGAACGGCTTGGTCTTCGAATGGCCGCAGCGGCACAAATAGTATTCGCCGTCGGTTGGAAACCGTTTGCCCTCGATCCATTTCTCCGAGCCGCCCTCGGCGTTGACGCCGATGGTCTGCTTGCTCAGCGGCACGTCGGCGCTGACCGCATAGGGCCCGTTTTTGGATACCGTCACCCGCACGTCGCTTTTGGC
>JBAVMB010000037.1:0-12303 GCA_049689615.1 Allostellaceae bacterium | reverse complement strand
GACCGAAGGCGTCGGTGATGCACGCGGCGGCGTAGGCGTCGGCGTCTGCGCGACAGCCGGCGGTGTCGCCGGCGTTGGCGCCGGTAGCGGTGCAGGCGGCGGCGGCAGAATCTGCTCGACCTTGGGCGCCGCCGCCGGGCCGTTGAGGATCATCTTGTCCTGATCAGGCACCTGCATGCCGCCCGGCTGCTTGGGCGCTTCCTTGATCGGCTCGTCGCCGGGGCCAATGACCGGAACCGGACCCGTCGGCGCGCTCGGCGTCAGGAAATGCTCCTTGATATAAGGCCAGCCTGACGCCGCGGCGGCGCCGATTACCACCAGCACGACGCCGACCCGCACTGCGGCGCCAAAATGCCGTGGCCATTTCGACGGCGGCCGGACCGGTGCGCCGGGAATGCGATCTTCCGGATCGACGCCGAGCGCCATCAGCGCAGCTCCTCGGCCGGCGTCACGCCAATCACCTTGAGGCCCGACGCGATGACGAAGGCGACGGCCTGAACCAGCGCCAAACGCGCGCGCGTCAAGTCGCGCTTGCCTTCAACCACGAAGCGCAAACCAGAGTCCGCGTTGCCCTTGTTCCACAACGCGTGGAACGATGCGGCGATCTCCTGCAGATAAAAGGCGATGCGATGCGGCTCGTGCATTTGCGCTGCGCCTTCGACAGTACGCGGCCACTGCGCGAGGTGCCGCACCAGCGCGATTTCGTCGACGTCGGCGAGCAAATTCAGCGGCCCGTGCGATAACGCCGTCGGCGTCAGCTCATCCGCGCCAAAATGCTGCGCTGCCAGCCGCATGACGGAGCGCGCGCGGGCATGGGCGTACTGCACATAGAAGACGGGATTGTCTTTCGACTGCTCGACGACCTTGGCGAAATCGAAATCGAGCGTCTGGTCGTTGCGCCGCGTCAGCATGACGAAGCGCACCACATCCCTGCCGACGCGCTCGACGACGTCGCGCAGCGTGACGAAATTGCCGGCGCGTTTCGACATCCGCACCGGCTGGCCGCCGTCCGATAGATTCACCAGCTGACACAGTTTGACATCGAGCGCCGTTTTGCCCTGGGTCAACGCCTTGACCACGGCCTGCATGCGCTTGACGTAACCGCCATGGTCGGCGCCCCAGACGTCAATCAAATCGGCGAAGCCGCGTTTGTATTTGTCCCAATGATAGGCGATGTCGGCGGCGAAGTAAGTCCACGAGCCGTCGGCCTTCTTGATCGGCCGATCGACATCGTCGCCGAAGGATGTCGAACGGAATAGGGTTTGTGGCCGCTTCTCCCAATCATCGGGCAGCATGCCCTTGGGCGGCTCGAGCGTGCCGACATAGATCAGGCCCTGCTTTTCGAGTTCGGCGATCGCCTGCTCGATGGCGCCGGACTTCACCAGCTTGCGCTCCGACGCGAAGACATCGAACTCGATGCCGAGCCGTTCGAGGTCGCCGCGGATCAGCGTCAGCATCTCCTCAATGGCAAAGTTGCGCACCGGAGTCAGCCATTCGCTTTCCGGTTTCCCAAGCCATTTCTTGCCGTCGCGCTGCGCTAGCGTCGCGCCGGTATCGATCAAATACTCGCCGAGATAAAGCCCTTCGGGAATTTCGCCGACTGTTTCGCCGAGCGCCTGGCGATAGCGCAGATGGACCGAGCGCGCCAGCGCATCGACCTGGGCGCCCGCGTCGTTGACATAATATTCGCGCGTGACGGCATGGCCGGTCTTGTGCAGCAACGCGGCGAGCGCATCGCCGACCACCGCGCCGCGGCCGTGACCGACATGCATCGGCCCGGTTGGATTGGCCGAAACATATTCGACGTTGACGGTCCGCCCCTGCCCCATCGTGCTATCACCGTAGGCCGGACCGACGCGCAGGATCTCGGCCAACCGCGCGTACCAGAAGGCGTTGTCGAGGCGCAGATTGATAAAGCCGGGACCGGCGACTTCGGCCGCGGTAACGTGATCGAGGTTGGCGAGGCGCGGCCGCAGCTTCTCCGCGAAATCACGCGGCTTCATGCCGGCGCCCTTGGCCAGGACCATTGCTGCGTTCGCCGAAACGTCGCCGTGCGCGGGATCGCGCGGCGGCTCGACCGACATGCGGCTGGTGTCGAGCGCAAAGCCAAGTGCCGCGATCTCGGCCGCAATCTTGTCGTGGAAATACGCGAACAGATTCATCACGTCGTGGCGTCGGGATCGACCAGCCTGCGATGCTCGTCGAGGGCGAAACGGTCGGTCATGCCGGCGATGTAATCGGCGATCACGCGCGCGCGGCCCTTGGCGTCGCGCTTCGTCGCCTCGTCGCGCCACTCACTCGGCAACAATTCGGGCTCATGGTTGAAGATGCGAAACAGGTCGGCGACGACACGGCGCGCCTTCGACGACATGCGGTTGACGCGATAATGGCGGTACATGCGCTCGAATAAGAATGCGCGCAGGCCTTTCTCTTGTTCGCGCATCGTGTCCGAGAACGCGACCAGCGGCGCGCGCGATTGGCGCACGGCGTCAGCGGAGCTGACATTCGATTGCGCGATCCGCCGCCTGGTCTCGACGACCACATCGGTGACCATGCGGTCGATCAGCCGGCGCACGGCTTCGTGGATGGCGCGGCTGTCTTCGATCGCGCGGTTCAACTTGCGCACGTCCGCCAGCGCGTCGCCGATCAACGGCACGTCGCGCAGATCGTCGAGCGTGAACAAGCCGGCGCGAAAACCGTCGTCGATGTCGTGATTGTCGTAGGCGATGTCGTCGCTCAGCGCCGCGACCTGCGCCTCGGCCGACGGCCAGGTGGCGAGATCGAGATCGTGCTGCGCGTTATACGCGGCGATGGTCTCCGACAGCGGCGGCTTGACCGGACCGTTGTGCTTGACCGTGCCTTCGAGCGTTTCCCAGGTGAGATTGAGACCGTCGAAATCGGCGTAACGGCGTTCGAGCGATGTCAGGACGCGCAGCGTCTGGTCGTTGTGCGAGAAGCCGCCATAGTCCTTCATCGCGGCGTCGAGCGCCTCTTCGCCGGCGTGGCCAAACGGCGTGTGCCCGAGATCGTGCGCCAGCGCCAGCGCCTCGGCGAGATCCTCATTCAGTCCCAGCGCGCGCGCCAGGCTGCGCGCGATCTGCGCGACTTCGAGACTGTGGGTCAGCCGCGTCCGATAGTGATCGCCCTCGTGATAGACGAAGACCTGGGTCTTGTATTGCAGGCGGCGGAACGCGGCGGAGTGGATGATGCGGTCGCGATCGCGCTGGAACGGCGTGCGGCTCGGGCTCTCCGCCTCGCGATGCAGCCGCCCGCGACTCCTCTCCGGTGAAGAGGCGTAAGGAGCAAGCGCAACGGTCATGGCGCGAAGCTATCCCTCGCGTCGAGTCGATGCAATCTCTTGTTACGGCGTTGCAGCGCATTAACGCATGCGCAAACGACGGCACGTGCCGGTGTCAAGGCCGGTTTGACAAACACGCCAGCATCCCCACATAAAGGCGATACGGAGCATTCGGACATGGCCGACATCCTCGAAAAAGAGCGCAGCGTCAGCCTTTCGGCGAGCGCCGCCAAGCGCGTCAAGGAACTCATAGCGCAGGAGAACCTGCCTCATGCGTTCCTGCGCCTCGCCGTGTCGGGCGGCGGCTGCTCGGGCTTCCAGTACGGCTTCAGTTTCGACCAGAATCTTCAGCCCGACGATCGTTCGTTCGAACGCGACGGCGTGACGCTCGTGGTCGACGAAACTTCGCTCGAACTCGTCAAAGGCGCCGAGGTCGATTTCGTCGAAGACATGATGGGCGCGTCGTTCCAGGTGAAGAATCCGAACGCCGCGTCGTCGTGCGGCTGTGGCAGTTCGTTCTCGGTCGGCTGAGCCCCTGTCCGCTTGACCAAACTCGCGTCCTGGAATGTCAATTCGGTCAAGGCGCGGCTCGGCCATCTGCTCGACTGGCTCAAGACAGCACAGCCCGACATCGTCTGCCTTCAGGAATTGAAATGCACCGAAGCGGATTTTCCGCGGCTCGAGATCAAGAGCCTCGGCTACGATTCCGTCGTCGCCGGACAGAAGGCCTATAACGGCGTCGCCATCCTCTCGCGCATGCCGGCGAAGGACGTGGTGGCGACGCTCCCCGGCGACGGCAAGGACGAACAGGCTCGCTACATCGAGGCGACGATCGGCGATCTGCGTGTTGCCTCGGTCTATCTGCCCAATGGCAATCCGGCGCCAGGCGAGAAGTTCGACTACAAGCTCGCTTGGATGAAGCGCCTCACGGCGCATGCGCGAAGCCTGCTTGACCGCGAGCTGCCGTTCGCGCTGGCCGGCGATTTCAACGTCGCGCCGACTGACGACGATGTCTACGACCCCGCGGGCTGGAAAGATGACGCGCTCTGCCGGCCGGAATCACGAACGCAGTTCCGCGCGCTGCTCAATCTCGGCATCGCCGACGCGTTCCGCACGCTGCACAGTGAAGGCCAGCGTTATACCTATTGGGATTACATGCAGCGCCGCTTCGAAACCGATCACGGCCTGCGGATCGATCACATCCTGCTGTCGCCGCAGGCGACCGACCGGCTCCGCCAATGCGACATCGACAAGTCGCCGCGGTCGCGCGACAAGCCGTCGGATCACACGCCGATTTGGTGCGAAATCGCCGCGCCCTGAGCTGGCGCGGCGCTTCGAGGGTCGAAAATCACGCCGCGACTAAGCCGCCCGCGTTGCGCCGACGCCGCGCGACGAGCAGGCCGAGCAAGCCGAGAGCTGCCGCGAGCATTGTCCAGGTTGCCGGCTCGGGAGCCGCCAGGAACTGCACACTGAGCGAGTTGAGCGTCAACGCTTGCGGCCCGTTGGCCGCCCAACCGCCGTCGACGATGAAGAACACGTCGGTGACAATCTGCGAACCGTCGGATCCGGACTGGAACGATGCAAAGGTTTTATAAGTGCCGCTGTTCTCGAAGCCGGTGTCGTTCGTCGCATTAACGAAGTTGAAGTTGCTGTATGCAGTCGTGAACGCCGCCGGGTTGTTGTCGTTGAAGCTCGGCGGTGTGCCCACGTATGTGGTGTAGAAGTTGCCGTTCTGGAGCTGCACTACGAACCGCGGCGAGCCGCCGTCGGCGCCACCGGCAATGTCTGTGAAGTTGGCGCTCATGCCGACGATATTGTTCAGGCTGAACGTCTGGTTCGGGATAAAGTCGACGTAGCTGTACGTCGGCGTCGCATTGCTGGTGAGGCTGAACGGACCGTTCGGGAAGCCCGACGCCATGTTCCCCGCGTCGGCATCGTTGGAATAAGTTCCGGTCGCCGTGACGACCGTGGCAAACGCTGGCAATGCCGCGACCAAGGTCAGGGCAGCGGCGAGCAAAGACGCGCGCGCGGACGCGCGGATAATCCGGTTCATGTCAGCACCTTCGGGTTCGAGCAATCGGTTTTTTTATTGTTGAGTGCAAAATAATCGCGCGGAAAATTCGTGACAAATGGAATGTATGTTTAACGCACGAAAATCTATCCTTAATAGAATGGCCGACAACGACGCACCGGCATTTGCGCCCCCGCGTGTCGTTGGTTAAGCGCGCGGGCGCTCGCCGACGCGGCGGCAATCACGATTAACGCAGGGGGAAAAGTCGATCGGGCGTGCGCGCCGATCAGAACTTGACGCCGTAACCCAGGCGGAAATTGTCGCCGAACTCGCCATGCACGGTACTGAAGTCCGGTGTACGGGTCCGGTCAAAAGACAGCATCACACTCTGGTTCTGGCTCAAATCGTAGCCGAGGCTCAACGTGCCGCGCACCGCTGCCGGTGCGCCGCCCGACAGCGCCTCGCGCATCGGATCGGTGCCCGGACTCAAGAAGCTACCGGATAGACCGAAGCCACCGTGAAAGTGGTCACTGTTGAACAGGTTCCACGACAGGCCGGCGACGTTGCGCGCGGTGTTGCTCGCCGGATCGAGTTCGAGCGCGGCTTCCGGTCGCGGCGAGAATATGAAGCTGAACGCGTTCTTGCTGCCTGGCGTGGTTAGCGCCACCTCGAAATCGTCGGCGCTGCCGGTGGGCGGGGTCAGATTCGGCAGATTAAGCTGGAATTCCGGCAATGGCGCGCCGCCGCGGACCAGGGAAGTCGACTCGAGCGCAAACGCCGGCAGGGCAACCGCAACCGCGGCGGCCGTGACAACGGCGCACACAAATCCCTTCGCAAGACGAACCATGACAACCTAACCGTGCCGGGCACACGAACTGCAGTAATTCTATCCGTGCCGGTGGCACGGTTCAATCGTAACCGGCCCTTATCTGCGCGTAACTGCGCGACTCCACCGCGATAACTCTTTGTATTTATAACTTATTCTAAGACCGCCGGGATTCGCGCCGGGGTGTGGCTGAGGGGTAACGGTGCCGCTGACCGTCTGGGTCTTCGATCAACCAGGACTCGCCATCGAGCGACTCCGTATAGTCTGGGCCCACCGGAACCTTGCCGTGGCCGCCGGGCAGGTCGAGAACATAAGTCGGCTGGCACAGGCCCGACACGCGACCGCGCAAGCCGCGCATGAGATTGCGGCCAGCGGCGAGTGTGGTGCGGAAATGCGCCGTACCGCGCGCCATGTCAGCATGGTGCAGGTAATAGGGCTTTACCCGCATGGCGACCAGGCCGCGGAACAGCGCTTCGAGGGTCGAAGCATCGTCGTTGACGCCTTTGAGCAAGACGCTCTGCCCGAGCAATGGAATGCCCGCCTTGGTCATCCGCGCGCATGCGGCGCGCATTGCCGCGGTCAGTTCACGCGGATGATTGGCGTGAATGGCGACATAAACCGCCTTGTCGGTGCCGAGCGCGGCAACCAGCGCCGGAGTCACCCGGGCCGGCTCGACGATCGGCACACGGGTATGGAAGCGGATTACCTGCACGTGCGGAATGGCGTCGAGCGCGCGCACGATTTCCTTCAGGCGCCGCGCCGACAACAGAAACGGATCGCCGCCTGTGACGACCACTTCCCAAATAGCTGGATCCCGGCGGATATAGGCGAACGCGGTGGCAAGCTCGCGCGCGGTGAGCGCGCCGCCCTTCCCCACCGCTTCGCGCCGGAAGCAGAAGCGGCAGTATACCGGGCAGACGAGCAGCGGCTTCAACAACACGCGATCGGGATACCGGTGGACGATGCCTTTGAGCGGCGCGAAGCGGTCGTCGCCGATCGGATCGGCGCGTTCCTCGGGCGCAGTGCGCAGCTCTGCCTTGCTCGGCACGAACTGGCGCGCGATCGGATCACCGGCAGTCTCGATCAATTCCACGACGTGTGGCGTGACGGCGACGGCGAAACGCCGCGCGACGCGCTCGACCTCACGGCGGCGGCGCGCCGGCAGCAAACCGGCACTGACCAGCTCGTCGGCGCGGCGAAGCGTGCGAGATTTCATGCGCCTTGGTAGCCGCGGGCGGCCGCACACGTCCAGCGGTATTCAGCGTCTCAGCGGAGCGATTTTCTCGAGGCCGGCCGGCTTCTCGGACGGCGCCATCGGCAAGGCGCTGCATGAACCCGGCCGCTGCGCGACGCAGACGTCATGCACGCAGCGCAGCGTTGTGAAGCCTGAATTCCCCGGCAGGGCGTGTGACGCCAGTACCGTATTGAACGCGTCGCGGTGCGCGAGGAAGCCGGCTTGATCGCTGATCCAGTAAAGCGGCGCATTTTGGTGGATCATGCTGTAGCCGCCCGACAGAAACCATGGCACGCCATAAAGATCGACGCCGCAAACATTCGGCAGCTTCGCGACGATGGCATCGGCGCGGACCGCGTCGGCGCCACGCTTCCAAAGCTCGATGTACGGCGGCGTGAACGCCAGCACTGCCGGCGTCAGCGCGGCCAGCAGCAGCACCGGCACGGCGGCGGTGCGCACCGCAATGGCCGTCGACATGCCACGTAACGCAAAACCATCGGCGATCCAGTCGACGATTTGCGCCAGGCCAAGGCCGGCGGAAATGATCGTCAGCAGCAGCGCCGGATATATGAAACGGAATTCCTTGTGGCCGACCGCCGAATGCAGCACCACGACGATCAGCGCGAGCACTGCGAGCTGCGGCAGACGCAACGCACCGAGCCGCGCCAACACCAGGATCGCGATGACGACCGCGCCCCAATAGTAAAGGACGAATTCGGCATACGCGTACCACGGCATGACGCCGAAATACGTGCTGACGCCGTCAAACAGATTGATCTCGACGTTGCGCCAAAGCGATTCAAGCGGCCAGCCCCAGGTTGCCGCATCGACCGCGCCAAACAGCACCAGCGCCGCCACGCCGCCAGCAATCAGCGGCCAGATGCGTAGCGGCAACGGCGCTGCATTGCGCCACGGCCAAAGGACGACGAACGCAACCGCGGGCGCGATCTGGATACGCAGCAGTGCGGCCACGCCGAGCAGGAAGCCCGCGATAACCAAACGGCGACGCGCCTGCACCGCATAACCGGGCGCAGCAAGATAAAGGCCGATCACCAGCACATGCGCGGACACGACCTCGCTCAACGTGCGCGGGCCGAAATAGACGGCGTCCACCCAGCAGGCGGTCAGTGCGCCGGCGATGATGCCGCCCCATAGACCATAAAGCCGCCGGCCCCAGAGAAAGGCGCAGAGCGCACTGCCGGCGCCGAGTGCGGCGAACACGGTGCCAATCACGGACAAATAGACGGCCGGTCCATCGCCAGCAAAGCGCACCGCCTGCATGATTCCAGCGATGAAACCAGGCAATACCCACGAACGCGTGCCGTAGAGAAACTCCCACGGCACCAAGCCGGTGCCGTAGACGACACGGTGTGCCTGCTCGACCGTCTGGAAGATTTCGTCGGGAAAGTTGATACCGGGAAAGACGAAGACCGGCAGCAGCCGCAGCGCGAAAGCGATGGCGTAGATCGTGGCACCCGCGATCAGCGCCGGATTGACGGCTTCGACCGGCCGGGTCTGGAGGCGACTCCTGGGCGCTTCGGCGTCGGGCATGGCTCCCAGTCAGGATGAGGAAGAATGGTTAATGCCGCGCAAACCGTTCTTCCGTTGCCGCCGCACCGCGCCTGCGGATCATGCCACGGCGGCGATTACAAATCCGCGAAACAGTGGGTTTCGGCCTTGGCGCCGGGATGCACGACCGCACCCTTTTCGGCATCACCGACGGTCTGGGCATAGCGCCAGATCGCGCCCGATTGATATTCCGTCTTCTTGGCCTTCCAGGCCTTGCGGCGGCGCGCGAGCTCGGCGGCGCTGAGCTTGACGTTGAGCAGGCCCTTGCCGGCATCGATCTCGATGATGTCGCCGTCCTTGAGTAACCCGATCGGACCGCCGACTGCCGCCTCGGGACCGACATGGCCGATGCAGAAGCCGCGTGTGCCGCCGGAGAAACGGCCGTCGGTAATCAGCGCCACGTCCTTGCCGGCGCCCTGGCCGTAAAGCGCCGCCGTGGTCGACAGCATCTCGCGCATGCCCGGACCGCCGCGCGGCCCTTCGTAGCGGATCACCAGCACATCGCCCTTCTCGTATTTCTTCGCCTCAACTGCGGCGAAGCAATCCTCTTCGCGGTCGAAACACCGCGCCGGACCGCGGAATTTGAGCTCGATGCCCTGCATGCCGGCGACTTTGCAGATTGCACCCTGCGGCGCGAGGTTGCCTTTGAGCACGATGAGACCGCCGGTCTTGGCCAGCGGCTTCTTCGTCGAATGCACGACGTCCTGGTTCTTCGGCACAACCACGCCCTTAAGGTTTTCCGCGATGGTCTTGCCGGTGACGGTCAGACAGTCGCCGTGCAAGTACCCGCCGTCGAGCAGCGCCTTCAGCAGCACCGGTACGCCGCCGACGCGATGCAGATCCTGCATGACGTATTTGCCGCCCGGCTTGAAGTCGCCGATGTACGGCGTCTTCTTGAAGATCTTTCCGACGGCATGAATGTCGAAGTCGATGCCAGCTTCGTTGGCTATGGCCGGCAGATGCAGCGCCGCGTTGGTCGAGCCGCCCGAGGCCGCGACCACCATCGCCGCATTTTCGAGCGACTTGCGGCTGACGATGTCGCGCGGCCGCAGACCCCGGCGGATGAGCGCCATCACTGTTTCACCGGACGCCTCGGCGTATTGGTCACGCGAATCATACGGCGCCGGCGTGCCGGCCGAACCTGGCAATGCCAATCCCAGCGCTTCGGAGACGCAGGCCATGGTGTTGGCAGTGAACTGGCCGCCGCACGAGCCAGCCGACGGACAGGCGTGGCATTCGAGATCGTGCAATTCCTCGTCGGTCATCTTGCCGGCGTTGTGCATGCCGACGCCTTCGAAGACATCGACGATCGTGACGTCGCGGCCCTGGAAGCGTCCGGGCAGGATCGAGCCGCCGTACATGAACACCGACGGCACGTTCAAGCGCAGCATCGCCATCATCAAGCCGGGCAGCGACTTGTCGCAGCCGGCCAAGCCGACGAGCGCATCGTAGGAGTGGCCGCGCATGGTCAGTTCGACGCTGTCGGCGATCACTTCGCGCGACACCAGCGACGACTTCATGCCGGCATGGCCCATGGCGATGCCGTCGGTGACGGTGATGGTGGTGAATTCGCGCGGCGTGCCGCCGGCCGCTGCAACGCCTTTCTTCGCTGCCTGCGCCTGACGCGCGAGCGAAATGTTGCACGGTGCGGCTTCGTTCCAGGTCGTGCAAACGCCAACGATCGGCTGCGCCAGCTGCTCTTCGGTGACGCCCATGGCGTAGAACATGGAGCGGTGCGGTGCGCGCTCCGGCCCGACGGTGATGTGCCGGCTCGGCAGTTTCGATTTGTCGAACGGTTTGTTGCTCATTCCATCGGGCATAGCGGGCTCTCCTGCGGACCGGACGCCGCACCTTACAAAGCGCCGGGCCGGTTTGACTAGGGTTTCGCGGGATAGACGATGGCGACGACTTCGAGCGCTTCGACGCCGCGCGGACCTTTGAGCTCGACAACGTCGCCGACGCGCGCCTTCAACAGCGCACGCGCCACCGGCGCGATCCAGCTCACCTGGCCGCGGTCGGCGTCGGCTTCGTCGATGCCGACGATGGTGATCGTGTGTTCCTTGTCGTCGGAAGTCGCGTAGGTGACGGTGGCGCCGAAGAACACCTGCTCGCGGTTGGTCTGCGCCGCCGGATTGACCACTTCGGCGATCTCGATGCGCTTGGTCAGAAAACGGATGCGGCTGTCGATCTCGCGCAGCCGTTTCTTGCCGTAGATGTAGTCGCCGTTCTCCGAGCGATCGCCGTTGCCGGCGGCCCACGCCACCGTCTCGACCACTTTCGGCCGCTCGACCTTGATCAGCGCCTTGAGCTCGTCCAGCAAGCGGCGATGGCCAGTGGCCGTGATGTAGTTCTTCGCACCGGCCGGCAGCGCCGGACCGCTGTCGAATTCGGCGTCGTCGGGCGCGTCGTCGGTTTCCTTGGTAAAAGCCTTGCTCATGGCGCGATATTGCCATCGCCGCGGCTGCGCGCCAAGATCGCGCCCATGGAAGGCCGACCTGCTCCCACGCTGTCGCAGCGCGCCGATGAACTGGAGCACAAGCAGCTCGCCGACCTCGAGCGGCTGGTCGACCGCTCGGTGCTGTTCACGTCCGGCGACCGCGACCCGACCGAGCCGGTGCCGATGCGCTTCAAGCCGCTGGCGTCGGGACAGCATGTGCTGATGGGCGACGATCCGCGCCTCAAGAAAATGCCGGCGAAGCCGACTTTGACGGATTTCTTCCGGCTGCGCTTTGCGCCGGCACATCACCTGTTGCAAAGCGCGATGCACGCGCGCACGGCCGGCATGAGCGAGAAGGTGATTACCGCCTGCCTGTTGCACGACATCGCTATTCTCGGATTCATCCGCGCCGATCACGGATATTGGGGTGCGCAGCTGGTTGAACCCTATGTCGACGAAGAAGTCTCGTGGGCGATCCGCGCGCATCAGGCGCTACGGTTCTATGCCGACGAAAGCGTCGGCTACACCTATCCCGAGATGTATACGCGGCTGTTCGGCGCCGATTACAAGCCCGAACCTTACGTCGAAGAAGCCTATCGCCGCGCGCGCAAACACAAATGGTATATGACCGCGCGCCTGATCACGGTCTACGACGTCTATTCGTTCGACGCTAACGCCCAGGTGAGCTTCGACGACTTCGCCGACATCCTCGGCCGTAACTTCAAACAGCCCGAAGAAGGCCTGGGATTCGACAACAGCCCGGTCGCGCACATGTGGCGCACCATCATCTGGCCGACGAAGTTCCTGTAACGCTCCGCCAAACGTTACCGGCCCGGCGGCCGGTAATTCCCATGCTTGGTCATCGCAGCGTCGGCCTCTTCGACGGTCATGAGCGGCGTCATGCTGAGTTGCGCCAGACCCGCGGAAT
>JBAVMB010000036.1:0-8946 GCA_049689615.1 Allostellaceae bacterium | reverse complement strand
GCGCGATCATAGCATGCCGCGCGGCGCCGGTTGCACTGTTAACGGAAGCGCGGCAGCCCTGGCAAGGACGAAGCGGCGGGTCAGGCGCCGGCCACCGTCATGCTGTCGATCCGCACTGTCGGCGCGTCGATGCCGGTGCGGAACTCAAGGTCGCTCGCCGGCGTGACATTGCGGAACATGTCTTTGAGATTGCCGGCGACGGTGACCTCGCTGACCGGAAAGGCAAGATCGCCGTTCTCGATCCAGAAGCCCGCGGCACCGCGACTGTAGTCGCCGGTGACGCCGTTGACGCCCATGCCCATGAGCTCGGTGACGTAGAATCCGCTGGCGACCTCGCCGATCAATTCCCGTGCCGTCAGCACACCGGGCGCGAGATAGAAATTGGTCGGACCCGGTCCCGGTGGGCCGGAAGTGCCGCGCCGTGCGTGGCCGGTCGTCGCGAGCTTGAGCTGGCGCGCCGAGGCGAGGTCGAGCAGCCACGTCTGCAACACGCCGTCAGCGATGATGTCGCGTTTCGCCGTGGCGACGCCTTCGCCGTCGAACGGCGCTGAACGGTGACCGCGTTGCAGGTGTGGATCGTCGACGATGGTGATGCCGCGCGGAAACACCGCGTGGCCCATCCGGTCCTTGAGGAACGACGTGCCGCGTGCGATCGACGGTCCGCTGATCGCGCCGCTGAGATGCCGCAGCAGCGACGACGACACGCGCGGATCGAACACCACCGGCACTTTGGCGGTCGGCATCTTGCGTGCGCCGAGGCGGCCCACGGCACGCTCGCCGGCCTTGCGGCCGATCGCCGTCGGATCCTTCAAGTCTGCGCCGAACACGGCCGAGTCCCAATCGTCGTCGCGCTCCATCGCCGTGCCGTTGCCGGCGAGCACCGCGACCGCGACGGCGTGGCCGGTGGTCGCATAGCTGCCGGCGAAACCGTTGGAAGCGACGAGCGCCACGCGATTGAGCGACCAGCCGGCTTGCGCGCCTTCAGAATTGGTCACGCCTTTGATCGCGAGCGCCGCGTCCTCGGCAGCGCGTGCGCGTTCGGCCAGTACCGCAGGCGTCGGCTCGACCGGATCGGCCAGATCGAGATCGGGAATTTGTTTCGCCAGCGCCGAAGGATCGGCGAGGCCGCAATAGGGGTCTTCCGGCACGCTGCGTGCCATCGCCAAGGCGCGGCTGACCACCTCGTCACCGTGATCCGCGTCGCGGTCATTGGACGAGACGATTGCCTGGCGCTTGCCGATGATGACGCGTAGGCCGAGGTCGAAGCTTTCGGCGCGTTCGAGCTTCTCGAGCTTGCCGAGGCGCTGGGCATGTGACAGCGCGATGCTTTCGATCAGAACGGCGTCGGCTTGGTCAGCGCCGTCCTTGCGGGCGCGCTTGACGAGGTCGCCCAGCAGCGCGAGCGGGTCGTGGGATTTGGGCATGCGGCATCATATGGGGTCCAACACCGGCTTTGCCAGCGCAACGGCTCAGCCGATGAGCTG
Organism: Allostellaceae bacterium; assembly: GCA_049689615.1. Lineage (GTDB taxonomy): Bacteria > Pseudomonadota > Alphaproteobacteria > ATCC43930 > CGMCC-115725 > REEB95. The sequence goes on along the minus strand of JBAVMB010000036.1, from coordinate 7,462 downwards.
CCATACCGTGGTTTCGCGCGCTTCGCGGTCTTCGAGCTCGAGCGGCGTCGGGATCCAATAACGCGCCAGCGCCTGCAGTCCACTGGTCGGCAGATAGGCGCGGCCGGGATCGCCGAGCAGGATCAGCGCGCCGCTATGCGCCCGCGCCATCAGCCAGGCGACCAGCCGCTCGGCCAGCGGCCGCTCGTAGCACATGTCGCCGGCTAGGATCGCGTCCCAGGCCGTGTCGCCGGCGACCATATCGCCGCTTTCGATTGCGATCTCGACATCGTTGAGCGCGGCGTTGAGGGCGAGAGCCGCGATCGCGAAACGGTCGAGCTCAGCCGCCGTGACATTGGCACCGGCCTTCGCGGCAGCGATGGCAACGATTCCGCTGCCGGCGCCGAAATCGAGGACGTGGCGCCCGGTCACCAGTTGCGGATGGTCGAGCAGATACCGCGCCAGCGCCTGGCCGCCGGCCCAGGCGAAAGCCCAGTAAGGCGGCGGCAGCAGCGTCTGCTGCAATGTCGCCTCCGTCGCCTGCCACAGTGGCGTGACTTCGGTGGCGAGGTGCAGCCGGATTTCCGGCACGAGCGGCGGCGATGTGACCGCTGTATGGTCGCGAACGAAATCGCGCTCAGACGACATGCGCGGCGACGATGCCGAGCAGCAGACTCCAGCCGACGATGCGGTTGGAGCGGAATTTGGCGAGGCAATCGGCGCTGTCGTCGATGTCAACGGCGGCCGCCTGCCAACAGAGCTGCGCCGTTGCGATGGCGAGACCGAGCCAGAACGGCCAAGCGTTGGCGGCAGTCGCACCGGCCGCCGCCCACAGCGACACCGCGGCAGCATAGAACACGAACAGAAATGGCCGCGTGCGCTTGCCGAGCGCCAGCGCCGAGGATTTGACGCCGATCAGCGCATCGTCGTCTTTGTCCTGGTGGGCATAAATGGTGTCGTAGCCGAGCGTCCAGCAAATGCCGCCGGCGTAGAGGAGCACCGCAGGCCAGGCGATGTCGCCGCGCGCAGCCGCCCAGCCCAATAGCGCGCCCCAGTTGAAATTGAGCCCAAGGAACAATTGCGGCCAATATGTGATGCGCTTCATGAACGGATAGGTCGCGACCAACGCCAGCACCAGCAGACCGAGCGCGATCGCCATGCGGTTGAACGAAAACAGCACGGCGGCGCCGATGGCGAGTTGCAGCACCATAAAGGCAACGGCCTGCTTGACCGAAATCGCGCCGCTGGCGATCGGCCGCGTGCGCGTGCGGGCGACGCGCGCGTCGAAGTCGCGGTCGGCGATGTCGTTGAGCGTGCAGCCCGCGCCGCGCATCGCGATCGCGCCGATGCCGAACAGCGCCATCATTTTCCAGTTGGGCCAGCCCGTCGCCGCCAGCGCCACACCCCACAAGCCGGGAAACAGCAGCAGCCAAGTGCCGATCGGCCGATCGAGCCGTGCCAGCCTGAGGTAGGGTCGCCACGCTGGCGGCGTGCAGCGGTCGACCCAATCGCCACTCCTGATGTCGGTCATGGTCCCATCTTGCCCGCGGACCCGCTGTCATAAAAGTGTGGCAGTATCGGGTCTATGGCCTATCGCAAGATGACGCGGATCCTCGTCGAAGCCGACCTCGCGCCCGGCGTCAACCTCCAGACAACGGCAGGCCAGGCGCATTATCTGCTGTCGGTGATGCGGATGAAGCGCGACGACACGCTCGCGGTCTTCAACGGCCGTGACGGCGAATTCAGCGCCCGCATCGCCGAGGCCGGCCACCGCGTCTGTACGCTCGAAGTCGGCGAGCGGCTGCGGCCGCAACGCGCCAAGGGCAATCTGTGGCTGTGCTTCGCGTTGCTCAAGCGCGCGCGGGTCGATTATCTGGTGGAAAAAGCGACCGAGCTCGGCGTCACCGAGCTGCATCCCCTGGTCACGGCGCGCACCATCGTCAGCCGCACCAATCTCGATCGGTTGCGCGCCAATGCGATCGAAGCCGCGGAGCAGAGCGAGCGCTTGACCGTTCCGGTCCTGCACGAATCGGTGACACTCGCGGACCTGATCAAAGACTGGCCGAAGGACCGCCGCCTCGTGTTTTGTGACGAAACCGGCGAATCGCCACCGATTGCCGACGCGGTCAAGGCCCTTGCCGGCGCGCCGTGCGCCGTATTGATCGGACCGGAAGGCGGGTTTGCGGATTCGGAGCTTGACCTGCTGCGCCGCCTGCCTTTTGTTTGCGCCGTCGGTTTGGGCCCGCGCGTTTTGCGCGCCGACACCGCGGCGCTGGCGGCGCTGGCGGTGGTCCAGGCGGTGATCGGGGATTGGTCTGCGACCCGGTCACGCTGACCGTCCAGTTTTTCGCAACACGTTCGGGTTCTGATGTCGGCTCCCTCGCAATCCGGCGGCGCGCCCGTCACCGACAGGCGCCAGCTGGTCGAATATCTCGCCTCGGGCGCTAAGCCGCGCGCGCAATGGCGCATCGGCACGGAGCACGAGAAGTTCGTCTTCCGCCGCCGCGACCTGACGCGGCCGCCCTATGACGGCGCCGATGGCATTCGCGCGCTGCTCGAACGCCTGCAGCGCTTCGGCTGGCAGCCGGTGATGGACGGCGACAACCTCATCGGCCTGTCCGAAGGGCAGGGCGCGATCTCGCTCGAGCCCGGCGGGCAGTTCGAGCTGTCGGGCGCGCCGCTGACGACGCTGCACGAGACCTGCGGCGAGTTGCATCGCCATATGCGCCAGGTGCGCGAGGTTGCCGACGAGCTCGGCCTCGGCATGCTCGGCATGGGCTTCGATCCCAAATGGAGGCGCGAAGACGTGCCATGGATGCCGAAGCGCCGCTACGCCATCATGCGCCGCTACATGCCGACAAAAGGCACGCTCGGCCTCGACATGATGCTGCGCACCTGCACCGTGCAAGTGAATTTGGATTTCGCCGACGAAGCCGACATGGTGACCAAGTTCCGCGTCGGCTTGGCGCTACAGCCGCTGGCGGTGGCGCTGTTCGCCAATTCGCCGTTCACCGAGGGCAAGCCCAACGGCTTCGTCAGTTATCGCAGCCATGTCTGGACTGATACCGATCCTGACCGCAGCGGCATGCTGCCCTTCGTCTTCGAGCCCGGCATGGGCTTCGAGCGTTACGTCGATTACATGCTCGATATGCCGATGTACTTCGTCTATCGCGACGGCGAGTACATCGACGTCGCCGGCCAGAGCTTCCGCGATTTCCTCAAAGGCAAGCTCCCCGGCCTGCCGGGCGCGCTGCCGACGCTCGGCGACTGGTTGGATCACCTGACGACGGCGTTTCCGGAAGTGCGGCTGAAGAAATTCCTTGAGATGCGCGGCGCCGACGGCGGTCCGTGGCGGCGCCTGTGCGCGCTGCCGGCGCTGTGGGCCGGCTTGCTCTATGAACAGACGGCGCTCGACGCCGCGGCGGCGCTGACCAAGGACTGGACGCCGGCCGAGATCGAGAAGCTCCATGCAGCGGTGCCGCGGCAGGGCCTGGCGACGCCGTTCCGCGGCCGCAAGCTGAAGGATTGGGCGCTGGACATGCTGGTGATTGCGCGCGACGGGCTACGGCGCCGCGCCGAACTCGACACCACCAAGGACGACGAGCGCATCTATCTCGAACCGCTGTTCGAGATCGCCGAACGCGGCCGCACGCCGGCCGAGCTGTTGCTCGACGAATTCAATACACGCTGGGGCGGCCGGATCGAGCCGCTTTACAGCGAGCACGCTTATTAATTAAGCGTCGCCGTTTCCCAGAGTTTGGGGTCCGCCGACGCGGTCTCCGGCGTTTCACCCGACAGCGACATCCAGCGTGCGCGGAACCAGCTGTGCGCCGAAATCTCGAGCTTGATGCGGCGCGACTCCGGCGGACCGGATACGCCCAGCGCGCTCCACGGAATCAACGCGTCGGCGACAATGCGCGGCTGGTCGGCGCCAAAATAATGCACGCGGCCACCGGCAACCGGCGGGCAGGTGGCGCCGCGATGCTCGCTCGGCGATCCGACGCAGAGCAGCGGCTTCATCGGCGGGTAGTCGCGCGTCTTGCCTTTGGGCGGAACGAAATAGAGCGTGAAGCGGCGCGGTCCGGCACCGGCGTCGAGATCGAGCTCGACGCGATAGGCCTCGCTCAACGGAAAGCCGCCTTTATAGGCGAGCACGCCGATGTCGTAATAATCCTGACCGATGGTTGCGAGCGCCATGCCGCGCGCGTCCCACGCGAGATAGGCCTCACCGAAGGGCACTTCGCCCGCGGCTGTCGCCAGCGGCGGCAACAGCGATGCCGGCTTCGGCCAGTCGATCAGCGACGGCTTGGCGAAATCGATCGTTGCGTGCGGCACGCGAATCGCGTCGCGGCTCTGGCGCGTCATTGGCGCCGCAGCAGCGTGCAGCGACGGCAATTCGCGATTGGCCGCGGCGAGCGCGGTCACTAGCCGCTGGTACGGCCGGTCGTTGATGTCGACGAGGCCGAAATTATAATCCTCGCTGTCCTGCCGGCCGCCCAGCGGATAGTCGTAATACTGGAACCAATCGAGGCCGAGAATCTCCGGCACGGCTGCGAAGTTGCGCGCAGCGGCGCTGGCGCCGGCGGCGCGCTCGGCCTGGGTCTCGACCGTCATCAGGTGGCCGTTGTTGCGGTTGCCGGTGCGGTTCTGGTGCGCGGCATAGAACCACTCGGAGATCAGCACCGGCTTGCCGCCCGATAGCGCGTGCAGACTGTCGAAGAAATAAGGCGCGATCCAACCTTCGGGACTGTCGACGTTATAGTTGGTGGCGATGACATCGACATAGCGCGCCTCGGCCCGCACCGCCGCCGGATCGTAGTAGATCGGCAGCCGGTCGCCGAAATAGAGCGCCTCGGGATCGGCCTTGTGAATCGCCGCTGCGGCCAGCGCGTAATAGTGGTCGGCGACGACGCCAGTCCATTGGGATATCGCCCCGGCGCCGCCGCCGCCGGGCCTGAGGCGCGTCGTCCGACGTGTCGCCAGCAGGTCTTCCCATGATTTGACGCCGGACGGCGGCACGAAATCGCGCATGAAGCGCGACCAGTCGCCGACATAGCGAGCCCGCAGCATGGCGACGAGCTGCTGCTTGGTGAAATTGGCGGCCGGCTTGCGCGAATAGAAGGTGAAGAGCGCGCCATCCCACCAGCCGACCTCGTTGTCGGAGAAATAGCCGATGCGGTAGGCGGTATTGCGGTAGGGCGCGATCAGCTTCGCGGCTTCCGCGTCCATGATTGCGCCCATGTCGGGTCGGAACGGATCGAACCAGTGGAACTTGGCCAGCCGACCGAGCTCGAGGTCGATGGTCGTCGGCAGACGCAATTGCGACGGCGGCAGCGACCAGGCGCCGGCGGCATTGAAACCCCAAGCGTGCAGCCGCGTATCGGTCGCGTCGATCCAGTCCGGCAGCGACGTGTAGTGCGCGCGCCAATCGTAATGCGGCCGATGAAGCTTGGCGCCGGACAGGCCGTCGTCGAGTACGTTGACGCCGATCGAGAAAGTGCGCACGCCGCACGGATCGACCAGCCAGGCGCGACCGTCCTGCTCGACCGCACGCCAGCGCGTCGTCGGCGCCTGCGCCAGATCGCAGGCGGCGAAGGCCGGACCAATCAGAGCGAGAAAAGCGGCGAGGGCGCTGACGCACGCTCGCCGAAACAGAATCATGCGGCGGTGCCACCCACGGTGAGTCCGTCCATCCGCAGCGTCGGCTGACCGACGCCAACCGGTACACCTTGGCCGTCCTTGCCGCAGGTGCCGACGCCGTCGTCGAGCTTCAGGTCGTTGCCGATCATGGTGATCTTGGTGAGCGCGTCGGGACCGTTGCCGATCAACGTCGCGCCTTTGAGCGCGGGGCCGACCTTGCCATTCTCGATCAGATAAGCCTCGGACGCCGAGAACACGAACTTGCCCGATGTAATGTCGACCTGACCGCCGCCGAAATTGACGGCATAAACGCCGCGCTTCACCGACGCGACGATCTCGGCCGGATCGTGCGGACCGGCGAGCATATAGGTGTTGGTCATGCGCGGCATCGGCGCGTGTGCGTAGCTCTGCCGCCGGCCGTTGCCGGTCGGCCGCATGCCCATCAATCGCGCGTTGAGCCGGTCCTGCATATAGCCGCGCAGAATGCCGTCCTCGATCAGCGTGGTGCAGGCGCTCGGCGTACCCTCGTCGTCGACGGTCAGCGAGCCGCGCCGGTCCTTGAGCGTGCCGTCGTCGACCACAGTGACGCCAGGCGCCGCGACGCGCTGGCCGATCAGGCCGGTGAACGCCGATGTCTTTTTGCGGTTGAAGTCACCTTCGAGACCGTGTCCCACGGCTTCGTGCAGCATGACACCGGGCCAGCCGGGACCGAGCACCACGGTCATCTCGCCGGCGGGCGCCGGTACCGATGACAGATTAACCAGCGCCTGGCGCAGCGCCTCATCGACCTGCGGCTGCCACTGGGTGGGATCGAGATAGCGTACATATTCGACTCGGCCGCCGGTCCCGTGGCTGCCGACTTCCATGCGGCCGTTCTCTTCGACCACGACGCTGACGTTGAGTCGCACCAGCGGCCGGATATCGGCCTGCGCCTGGCCGTCGGCGCGGAGGATCTCAATCGCGCGCCATTCACCGGCGAGCGACGCCATCACCTGCTTGACGCGCTTGTCCTTGGCGCGGGCGTAGGCGTCGATATCCATGAGAAGCTTGGTCTTCGCCTCGAACGGCACGAGCTGAAGCGGATTGGCGTCGGTGTAGAGCTGCCGGTTGGTGCCTGGCGGCGGCGCTGCGATCGTGCCGGCGTGGCCGTGTTTGACTGCGCGCACGGTCTCGCTGGCACGCCGGATCGCATCCTCGGATAGTTCGGAAGCGTGCGCGTAACCCGCCGCTTCGCCCGACAGCGCGCGCAAGCCAAACCCCTGCGATTGATCGAAGCTAGCGCTCTTGATGCGGCCGTCGTCGAGCGCGAGCGCCTCCGATTGGCTCCATTCGAGGAACAGCTCGCCGTCGTCCATGCCGGCGAGCGACTCGCGAATGATCCGATCGACGCGCGCACGCTCCATGCCGGTGCCGGCGAAAAACAACGTCTCGGCGCGCGCCAGATCGGTCATAGCTCGGCTCCTTCTCGGTTCTGTTTCATTGCCAGAAACAGACATGGGGTGCCAGGGTCGTTTGCGCCAGCGCGGATGCGGCGCGTCCCCGGCGTTGTGCGACAGTTTATGCGGCATAAAGTCGCAATGTTGCGGTTGGCATCGAGCGGCGCTGTTCGCTATGACAGGCCGGATGCGGGCCGGTTTCGCGGCATGACGCTTTCGTGTAGCGTCCCGCACCGACGCCGCCGCGTCGCGGCGGCGCTTCGGCTCTGGTGAGGACGAGGGGATGTCCATGACACGGCTTCCGGCAGTTGGGATCACGGTTTTCGCGCGCCGCGCTGCGCGCGCGCTGCTGGGGCTTCCGGCGCTGCTCTTCGTCACGCTGCAGGCATGGGCGGAGCAGCCGCACG